>NZ_CAWMPM010000028.1:0-107854 GCF_963869435.1 Nocardia violaceofusca NBRC 14427 | reverse complement strand
TCGCCACGCAGGCGAGCTCGCAGGTTCGCTTTGTCGTTGCGGCGCTTCTCGTCAACCGCCGCGATGTCCTCGTTCACGCGCGCCCGCAGCCGCTTGAACAGGACCAGCGACAGCGGCATCGCCACGATCAGCGCGAACAGCAGCGCGACGATCAGCGGGATGTCGACGTTCACCACGTGCGCCACCACCAGGATGATCACGGCGATCACGGCGACGAGGGCCAGCCGGGCCAGGGTGTACAGCGCCAGGTTGCGCGCAAGCCGCCGACCCGCCGAGGCCGGGGCCCGATCGCTCGCGGCGTCGTCGGATCGGGATGCTTCACTCACACGACCAGGGTAGGCGACGCCGCCGCACCCGTTCCGACCTGCCCGGGTCCCGCCGCATTCGATCGCCGGATGTTCGCCGGCGCGACGTACTCAGCCGTACGTATATCCGTTTTGTCTATTACTTCCCCTTTACCAACGTTAGATCGTTCGAACACCTGGGGGTCCGGGTGCAACGATGTCGCTATCTGATGAGGGATCTGTCGATTACGGAAAGGTTTGCGAATGACTGCGATCACCGCGGCGAGCCGCACGTTGGGTTCCGTCAACGGCCAGGAGGCCCTCCTGACCCCGGGCCAGGTGGCGGCGCTGTTCCACGTCGATCCGAAAACGGTCACTCGGTGGGCACATGCCGGACGGCTGGGCTCGCTGCGCACCCCTGGCGGACATCGCCGCTTCCGTGAATCGGAGGTAATGCAGCTGCTGAAGTCGCTGACCACCGAGGCGACCCGCCCCTGAGTTCGAGGGCTCATTCTCGCGGTCACAGTGCGACAGGTACGTCCACGGGATTACCCTCGATGTCAGGAGGTGAGCGACGTGGCGTACCTGTTGGCACTCATCGCGGTCGTGGCTGTCGCGGTGCTGTGCTGGAAAGCGTTCGGACCGGAGCATGCGCCCCGGATCGGCATCGGACGGGGGCCCGAGAAGCGACGTCGAGTCGTGGGCCCCGATGACGACCCCGAATTCCTGTGGCGGATCTCCCGCCAACATCGCGACGGCGACCCGGGCACGGATCACTGACGCGCATATCCTCACCCGTGAGATGGCTTGCAGGCGCGGCTGATCAGCCGATGGAGCCCGCGGTGGCCAGCGCAGCCGAGACCGAATCGGCGCACGCGGGCAGGAGCGGCAGGCGCACATGCGCGCTCGGTATCCGGCCCTGCGCGGCGAGCACCCCTTTGACCACGGTCGGGTTGGCCTCGGCGAACAGCGCCCGCGCCAGCTCGACCAACCGGTTGCCGATTTTTCGTGCCGCCTCGATCCGTCCGTCCCGCCAGGCCGCGATCAACTCCGCATAGGCCGCGGGCGCCACATTCGAGCAGGTCAGAATGGCTCCCTGCGCGCCCATCGCCAGCAGCGGCGCCGCGTACAGGTCGTCGCCGCACAGCACCGTCGTCCGGTCACCGACCGCCGCCAGCCACGCGACCGTCGTCTCGTCCACGACACCCACGGCATGTTTGAACCCCGCGACGTTCGGCAGTTCGGCCAGTTCGGTCAATGTTTCCGGATCGAGCGGCCGACCCGTCCGATGCGGCACGTTGTAGATCAGCAGCGGCACCGGGCTCCGCTGCGCGAGCCGCCGGAAATGTTCCACCACGCCGCGCTGCGAGGGTTTCGTGTAGTACGGGACCACCGTGAGCGCCGCCGCGACTCGCTCGTCCAGCGCGGCCAGCGCGAGCTCGGAATCGGCCGTCGAATTGGAGCCGGTGCCCACGATCAGCGGCGCGTCACGCTCGGCGCAGACCTGGGCGCAGATGTCGACGACCCGGCGCTTCTCCTCCGCTGTCAGGGTGGCCGGCTCGCCGGTGGTGCCCAGGGCGACGATGCCGGAGGCACCCGCGTCGAGGACGTCGTGCGCGAGCCGGCCCAGAGCGTCGCAGGCCAGCTCGCCGTCCGCCGTGAACGGCGTGACGAGTGGAACGAAGAGACCGCTGAACGTCATGCCACCTACCCTCGTCTAGGCGTTGATTCAGGTCCAGTTCACAAATCTTCCGTCGAGATTAAGCTGAACTTATGCTCGATGTACGCCGCCTACGGCTGTTGCGGGAATTGGCCCATCGCCGAACGATTGCTGCGGTCGCCGAGGCCGTGTCCTACACCCCGTCGGCGGTATCCCAGCAGCTCACCGCGCTGGAACGCGAGGCAGGGGTCACGCTACTGGAACGCAGCGGCCGCCGCGTCACCCTCACCGCGGCGGCGCGCCGCCTGGTGGAGCACACGGAATCGGTCCTCGCGATCCTGGAGCAGGCGGAGGCCGAACTGGCCACCGCCGAACTCACCGGCGCCCTGCACATCGGCGCCTTCCCCACCGCCGTGCAGCGGATACTGCCGCATGCACTGGTCTCGCTCAGCCGTGCTCATCCGCGCTTGGAACTGCATGTGACGGAATTGGATCCGGCGGCCGTGCCCGCGGCACTGCGCGCCGGCGCGCTGGATATCGCACTCATCCAGGAGTACGACTACGTGCCCGCCGAACCGGAGGCCGGCCTGGAGACCGAACCGTTCCTGGAGGAACCGGTCTACCTGGCAGCCCGCACCACCCAGCCGCTGGCCGCCTACCGCGAGGCGGCCTGGATCTCCGGAACACCCGGCACCCTCTGCCACACCATGACCGTAAGAGCATGCGAGGCAGCGGGTTTCGTTCCTCGTATCCGCCACCGCTCCGACGATTTCGGCACGGTGCTCGCCCTGGTCGCCGCCGGCCAGGGCGTCGCCTTCATTCCGCAGCTCGCGATACCCCTGCATCCCGAAACCGACACCACCCCGATCGAATTGACCCCGCTCCCCATCCGCCGCCGCACTCGGATCGCCTACCGCGCCGGCACCCGCACCCACCCCACCATCTCCGCCGCCCGCACGGCCCTGCACGCCACCACCGGAACCATCCCGCCGGTGGACGAACTCACCTGAACTGCTCGAAGGCTCTGGCCGGTCAGAGGCCCCGGCCGTCGACCACCGTTCGGAGTTCTTCGGGATCCCAGAAATCTCGGACGCCCGGGAGGTCGGACAGGTAGCGCAGTATGCGGTCCGGAGGCCAGCCGTGGGATTCGCCGAGACCGCCGGCCAGCATGCTGAGGTACCGTGCGGACGGCTTGGTCAGATCGACGGTCAGCGGGCTGTCCGGGGCGGTGAAGGTCAGGACCGGGATGCCGTCGACGTCGTCCACATGCCAGAGCGTTTCGTAGTGGCCTTCGCCGAGTTGAAGCGAGCCGCGGCGAACCACCTCCTCGGGGTCGAAGACCGGCCCGTGTCCCGGTTGCCGGTGCATCTCTTGAGCCATCAGATCGCTGAACTGACCGACGGTCAGCAGGTAACCCCGCGCCGCCGCGCCGACCGGCCAGTCCATCGGCGGACGGTGGGCATAGAACGCCACACCCCCGCTCCACACCGGGCTCTGCCCTGCGAAATACACGCATCCGGGAAGTGACAGTGGGCAATTCCGCGCGGGCGGCGTGGGATCGCGGAAACCCCCGTAGAGACGCGGGGTGCCCGGTGGATTGCCGCCCGCCCGGTAGTAGGCGAACCGCTTCTCGAACAGATTCGATCCGTAAGCGGCGTACCACACGCGGACCGCGGTCATCGGAGCTCGGTTCCTTCCGGAATGGCCACATCCCGACCATACGGGAGGGCAGGGCGCGACCTTCGGCACCTGGGGGCCGCCGACCTTATTCCCGCAGGTCTTCGATGCGGCGGCGCAGGTGATCGAGTAATTTCTCCGGATCGTCGAACTCCGCGGGATCGATGGGCGTGCCGAAATGGATGCGCACCTGCTGGCGGCGGTCGAATGCGGGGCCGTCGCCTCGATTGCGGCGCATCGGCAGCACTCGGTCGGTGCCCGTGGTGCCCACCGGAACGATCGGAACTCCGGTCGCCAGAGCCAGTTTCGCCACGCCCGGCTTGTACGGCTCGGTGTCGCCCGATGCGACCAGCCGCCCTTCCGGATAGATGATCAACACCCCGCCGTACCGCAGAATCTGTTCCGCCTGTGCCATCGCCGACTGTCCGGACACACTGTCGCGCCGCACCACCGGAATATGACCCAGTCGCCGCACCAACCACCCGACCACCGGCCACGACCACAACTCGGCCATCGCGATGGCAATTGCCCTGCGCCGCAACGCACCCCACAGGAACACCGCGTCCAGCATCGAGATGTGGTTGCTCGCCACGATCACCGGACCCGCCTTCGGCACCAGTTCTCGCCCCACCACGGTGACGTGCACGAAGTTCGACCACGCCAGCGTGCGCAGAATCCGCCGCACGAACTGCGTGGTGAGCCATGCCCGCTTGCCCAACCCCTTGGGCCGACGCCCGGATCGTTCGCGCCGACGCCCTGATTGTTCGCTCATTTCAACCCCCCGATTCCCACCGAACGAACTCGATTCTCCCACGGGGCACCGACATGTTCGGGGCCCTGTTGTCCGACGAGGTTTGCACGATTGATTCGGGCTCGAGCCATCAGCACCTGCGCCACCTCACTATCGTGGACGAGTGAGTATCAGCACGAACGACGATCCGCGCGGTACGAGCGCGCGGGATCGGCGGCGGGCGGAGCTGCGCGAATATCTGCGCAGCCGCCGTGAACGGCTCACGCCCGCCGAGGTGGGACTGCCGGAGGCCGGGCGGCGGCGCACTCCCGGGTTGCGGCGTGAAGAGGTCGCCGTGCTGGCCGGGGTCGGCGTGTCCTGGTACACGTGGCTCGAGCAGGGGCGCGATATAAAGGTCTCGGGCGAGGTGCTCGACGCCGTGGCCCGCGCGCTGCTGCTCGACGAGGCCGAGCGCGCACATCTGTATCGCCTCTCCGGCCTCAATCCTCCGCAGCGCGAGGCCGCGCCGTCGGTCCCGGCCTCTCCACAGATGCAGGCGTTGCTGGACGCATGGGCTCCGCGCCCGGGATACATCCGGGACCGGCATTGGAATTTCACCGCCGTCAACGACGCCGCCCGCCGCGTGTTCGGTTACGGCGACACCGACCACAACTGCCTGGTGTCCTACTTCACCAATGCCCGCTACCGCGTCCTGCACCAGCAGTGGGCGGAGAATGCGCCGGGCGTGGCGGCCGGGTTCCGCGCCGACTCCGCCCGCTATCCCGACGATCCCGAATTCGACCGCATCGCAACCGATCTCGCGCAGGTCAGCCCGGAGTTCGCCGAGCTCTGGGCCCGGCACGACGCCGCCGAACACAGCGTCGCGGTAAAGGCCGTCGAACATCCCGACGTGGGCTTGCTGATCTTCGACGCCACATTGTTCCCGGTGCCCGACCACCCCGGCCACCACCTGATCCTGCACAATCCGCGCCCCGGCACCGACACCGCCGAACGCCTGGAACGGCTGTTGCAGCCTGGTGGTCTCACACCCAGGATGAGCTGACACTGCCTCCTCGCCTGCCGCGCGCCGAGGATCATCCTCATGAGCAATGCACAGATGCGGGCGATCACCATCCCCGAATTCGGTCCGGCGGAGGTACTGCGGCCCGCCACCGTCGACATCCCGGAACCCGGCCCGGGCCAGGTGTCCATCGACGTCGCCTACGCGGGAGCCAACTTCGCCGAGGTGTTGTACCGGCAGGGCGTGGTCGGTGTGCCGTTGCCGTTCGTGCCGGGTATCGAGGTCTCGGGCCGGATCCGTGCCGTCGGACCGGACGTGACGGGCCTGACGGTCGGGCAGCCGGTCGCGGCGCTGACCATCGTCGACAGTGGCGGTTACGCCGAGGTCGTGGTCACCTCCGCCGCCGTGGTCGCACCGCTCGACGGCCTCGACCTGAGCCTCGATATCGCGGCGGCGTTGCCGTCCAACAGCACCACCGCCTTTCTCGTTCTCGATCGCGTGGCGCGGATCGAACCCGGCGAGAGTGTGCTGGTCCATGCGGCGGCCGGCGGCGTCGGCAGCCAGCTCGGCCAGGCCGCACGATTGCTCGGTGCGGGCCGGGTGGTCGGCAGCGTCGGCAGCGCCGAGAAGATCGACGTAGCTCGGTCCTTCGGCTACGACGAGGTGATCCTGCGCGAGAACATCTCCGGCGCAGGTGAGTTCGACATCGTGGTCGATATGGTCGGCGGCCCGGCCCGTCGTGCGAGCCTGGACCGGCTACGCCCGCTGGGCCGAATGATCGTGATGGGCAACGCTTCCGGCGCCGAAGACGTCGGAGTTTCCGCGAACGAGCTGTGGTTCACCAACAAAACCGTCTCCGGATTCAATCTCGCCGCCTTCGCCGCCGCCTACCCCGCCGACGCCGGAGCGGCGCTGCGCCGGGCCGTCGAGGCCGCCGCCCGCGGGGCGCTTCGCGTCCAGGTCGAGTCCCTGCCCTTCGACCAGGTTGTCGAGGCGCATCGACGCATCGAATCAGGTTCCAGCACAGGCAAAATAGTATTGGCGGCGGCGAGGGGATGACGCCGGGGCGACGTGCGGATTCCCGTCGGTGCGCGGGTCGCTGGTCGCGGTGGGTGGTGTGCGGGCCACGGTGCGCGGGTGGCGGGTCACGGGTCGCCGTTTGCGGTCGCGGCGCGCGGGTACTGCTGAGAAGCCGCACACCGGAATCTATTTCGGCCCGGAAGCTCGCGGCACAGGAGGAGTGATCATGAACTTGTTGCTGGCTGCCGCCCACACCGATCCGGAAGCGGCCGGATTCATCCTGCGCGGCGTCAAAGGAATCTTCGTCGCCATCGGCAGCATCATCGCCGCGTTCATTTGCGCCGCCATCGCCGCCGCCAAGGGCCGCAATCCGTTCGGCTGGGGGTTACTGGGACTGTTCTTCAGCATCCTGACCCTCATCGTGGTCGTCGTCATCCCGAGCAAGAAGTCCTGAAAGTTCCTCGCGCACAATTCGCCCCGGCAACCCGTTATCCGGGGCGAATTCTGCACGCGCTTCATGACGGTCTCCCGGTGTCGATGAATCCGCATGACGTCGGAGGTAATGGACTTGCGGCCTCCGCGCGGGCAGGGTCGACAGAGTGAACGATTCCGCTGCCACCCGCACCGTCGTCGAAGATCTGCTGACCCGCATGGCGGGCGGCGATCCGGAAACTATTGCCGCGCTGTACGCCCCGGCGAGCGACTGGAAACTGAACTGGCCGGAGGACGAGCACGGCCGCGCCGCCACCCCGTGGATCACACACCGCTCCACCCGCGCCGACGCGGCCGCGCATTTCCGCGAGATCGCTGAACACCATGTGCCCGAAGAGGCCGGCACGGTGGTCGAACGCATTCTCGTCGACGGCCCGGATGCGGTGGTCCTGGGCGAGATCCGCCAAACCGCACGCGCAACCGGGCGCCCCTACCGCGCCCGCTTCGCCCTTCACCTCACGGTGGAGGACGGCCTGATCACCCGCCACCACGTCTACGAGGACAGCCTTGCCGTCGCCCGGGCGTTCGCCCCGGACACCACGACCGTCGCCGCGCCGTGAAGTCTCGACTGCCGTGGGCCGAGACATGCGTTCGGGGCGGGCGAACCCTGAACTAATCGTGCAAACCTCGCCGATATTTCGAGTTTTCTGCATTTTTCGCGGCGGTTTGCACGAATAGTTCACCCACCACCGCACCCCGACGCACGCGAAGGCGAAGAACGGAGGGGTTTCGCTAGAGCCCCGCCCCGATCCACGCCGCGAATCCCAGCAACCCCTCGGATTGACGGCGCTGCGCCGCCGCGATGCCGTACACGGTCTCGCGAACCGAAGGATGCAGCCGCGTCTGCTGCGGTGCGGCGGCGCGGGCCTTGTTGAGCGCGGCCAGCGCTCGATCCGGTTTACCCGACATCAGCCACGCGCGCGCGTTGTCCTGCCAGTGGTGGCCGACGCGCGGCGCGGCGACGTCGGACGGTATCCGCAGTTCCGCTCCCTCACGCGCCGCTCTGCCCGGATCACCAGCTTCCAACTCCACGGCACAGGCATGGATTTCGACGTTGCCCGGGCCGAAATCCGTTGTGTACAAATCGCTCTCATGGCTCATCGGCCGCGCGATGTCACGCGCGGCGGCGATGTGGTCCTGCGCGAGTTCCAGACGACGGCCGCGCGCGGCCACGATCGCTGCCCGCAGGTGTCCGTAGCCGCGCAAAACCCGTTCTCCCTCGGTGGCACCGGGGACCAACGCCATTCCTCGTTCCACCAAATTCATTGCCACATCGGTTGAATCGTGCGCCATGAGTAGCCGCGAGCGCTTCATCAAACTGCGAACAGCAAAGCCGGGGTCGTCGGCGCGCGACGCGACGGTATCGAGCCGATCGAGTACCAGAGCGGTCAACGACGAGTATCCGAGCCGGCAGCATGCCCCTTCCGCGGCGATGTAGGCCGCGCACAGCATGCCGTACACAGCGGCGCGCTCGGCATCGTCGGAAGCCGTCTCGGCGGCACCGTGCAGTCGTCGAATCAGGTTCGGCAGCAACGCAAGAGCGCGACGCGTCCGATCGTTGTGCAACGCAGCTTCGACGGAGTCGAGTTCCGCGCGCAACTCCGCGGCGGTCGTCGGCTCCAGTGCCTGCACATACGAACCTTCGGCAAGTACGGCGCGCAGCTCCGGAAGGCCTTCGAGGGGTCCGTCCTCTTCGAGCGTCTCGAGATAGGGCGTGCCCTGCAACCTGTCCGGGTCTATCCCCAACGCCCTGGATACCGCCGCAATGAACCCCGGTGAGGCAACCTCTCGCCCCTGCTCGACCGCCTTCACCATCGACAGCGAATAGTTCGCGCGCGCCGCCAACTGACGCTGCCCCAGTCCCGCGATCTTGCGCTCGGATGCGATCCGCCGCCCCACGTGTTCGCCCATGCTCCGAGAGTAGATCGATACCGCCGCGCTGTCCCCCTGTCCCTTCACTGGTCTTCGGCGCCCCTACCTGCGCCGAATCTGACATACACAGACAGGAGGGTAGGGATGAGAACACGTCCGACAGCGCTGGCCTGGATCGACCCGGAGGTCAGCACCGCGCCGAACTGGGATGCGGCACAGGTGAAACGGCTCGCCCGGCACCTCGGTTACACGCTGCTCTGGCCGGTGCCGCATCGGACCATTCCGCTGCTCGACCAGATCCGCACGGCCGACGTGGATGCGATCGTCATGCCCACACCCGCCCATCTCGACGCCCGCACCCTCGACCTGATCATGCACCTCGCGGATGTCGAAACCGCGTGCCCTCGCCTGTCTTTCGCACGATGGCACGCCTCCGGAGCTCGCGCGTGAATCCATCCGAGCGCGCCGTCCTGCGCACACTCGCGCCGGGCGGCCTTCTCACCACCGCCCAACTGCAACGAGCCACGGCGCACACCACGCGAAGCATCCGCAACGCCCTGGCCCGCCTGCACGCGCGCGGCCTGGTCGTCCCGAGCCGAGACCGCTGCCGATGGCAACTGAGCCCGCGCGGTCGCGCCGTCGCGGCATCGATCCGGTGATCGGCCTGCTGATCGCCGCGGGAATTCCGACAACCGTATTGCTGTGGGCCGCATGCTGTCCGACCCGCACAGGCGAAACCTTGATCCGGCCGACGCGCCCGCACGCGGCAGACGATCTCCACGGCACCGGATCCTCATCGACGGTGACATCAGCGAAGATTCCGCGACGCAGTGACCGCCGACGTCCACCGTCGGAGGTCGGCGCAGCACAAGAAGAGGCAGTGCCCCACCCGCTGGGCGGCTCAGACCCACAGAAGTGGGGCACCGGTTCTTCCCCTGACAACGGAGGCCGACGTATCCGCTCCCCATGGAGGGCAACCTCCGCGCACACACCGTAACCGGTATGAGGCCTCCGGTTAGGTCGCATTAATGCGATTGCAATGAATCGTTACCTGCCCGTCGAAGCCGAGCCGCGACCCCGCAGGTACGAGGAACACAGCGTCTACGCAGCTTGACATGACCTTGCAGGACCTGCATCCGCCGTGTCGGTACCTGACACCAAGGTCGCAAGATTGCGCGATACGGTTGGGAAACCCTTGCACGCCGCGGTGACGTCGGCATCTCGGCGGAACCGGTACGAGTCCTTCGGTCACGGCGGCACCGACGTTCGGCCCTACCGGCGCGACGGATGCGGTGCATACGGTCGAGGCACGAGCGGCGCCGGAAGTCGCATCCGCGGCGAACACGGCGCCGATTCTCCAGCGAAGGCACGCCGATGACGGACACGCGCGAATCTCACCTCAGCCAGTCCGACCTGTTCTCGTGGAGCATGGAGCGCGACGCGGTCCTGCGCTCGACGATCGTCTCGGTCGTGATGCTCGACGCCGAGCCCGACTGGGAACGACTGGTGCAGGCCGTCGATCGCGGCACCCGGGTGGCGCCCCGCTTCCGGGATCGGCTGGTCGCCCTGCCGGCCGGTCTCGCTCCGCCGCGCTGGGAAGCCGATCCCGGCTTCGACCTGTCCTGGCATATGCGCCGGGTCGCACTGCCGGCCGCGCTCGACCGGACGGCGGTGTTCGAGTTCGCCCGTGTCGAGGCCATGACGGCCTTCGACCCGGTCCGCCCGTTGTGGCAGGTGACCGTGCTCGGCGATGTGGCCGGCGGCGGTAGCGCGCTGGTGCTCAAGGTGCATCACTGCCTGACCGACGGCTTGGGCGGCATCCAATTGGCCAACGAGATCGTCGATTTCACCCGCTCCGGCGGCGAACCTCGGCCGGACCCGGAGCCCGCCCCGGAAAGCCGCGGTGGACTGGCCGACATCGTCGGATGGAACTGGGCGGTGGGATCGGAGTTGCTGCGCGGCGGCCTCGCGCACGTGCTGCCGTTGGCCCGCCACGCCCTGACCCACCCGGTAGGTACCGTGCGCGACGGGGTGGGGCTGGCCGTCTCGATCGGCAAACTGGCGCGACCGGTGGTCGGCACCCTCTCTCCCGTGATGACGAAACGTGGTCTGGCGCGCCACCTTTCGACCCTCGACGTCCCGCTCGAACCGCTGCGCCGCGCCGCGCACACGGTCGGCTGCACCCTCAACGACGCCTTCCTGGCCGGGGTGGTCATCGGGCTGCACCGCTATCACGAAGTGCACGAAACGGAGGTCGAGCGGCTGCGGGTCACGATGCCGGTCAGCGTGCGCAAGGACACCGACCCGATCGGCGGAAATCGCATCACTCTGGTGAGATTCGCGCTGCCGGCCGGCATCACCGACCCGGCCGCGCTGATGCCCGTGCTGGACGCCATGGTCGTCGGCTGGCGGCACGAACCGGCGATCCCCTATTCGGCCGCCGTCGCCGCCACGCTGAACCGGCTACCGGTCGCGATCGTCACGGCGATGCTCAAGCACGTGGACTTCGTCGCCTCGGACGTGCCCGGCTCCCCCGTACCCATCTACATCGCCGGCGCCGCCGTCGAGCGCATGTACGCCTTCGGCCCCACTATCGGCACGGCGTTCAACGTCACCCTCATCTCACACACCGACACCTGCTGTGTGGGCATCAACGCCGATACCGCCGCCGTGCCGGACGTGGAAGTCTTCACCGACTGTCTCGCCGAAGGTTTCCACACCGTCCTCGAACTGGGTGGAGGCTAGTTCAGCCCCGCGTAGCTGTGCAGCCCGCTCACCACGATGTTGATGATGAAAAGGTTGAACAGCATGGCGACGAAACCGGCCACGTTGATCCAGGCGGCCTTGGTTTCGCGCCAGCCGGAGGTCGCGCGGGCGTGCAGGTAGGCGGCGTAGATGACCCAGGCGATGAAGGAGACGGTTTCCTTGGGGTCCCAGCCCCAGAAGCGGCCCCACGCGCTTTCGGCCCAGATGGCGCCGAGGATGATGCCGGTGCCGAAGAGAGGGAAGGCCACGACCGTCGTGCGGTAGGCGAGGCGGTCGAGGGTGCGGGCGTCGGGCAGGCGGCGGGCGAGGGCGCCGAGCGGGTTGCTCGATTCCTGCCCCTCGGGCTGGTTCATACGCAGCAGGAACAGCAGGCTCGCCACACCGGAGAGCATGAAGATGCCGCTGCCGATGCTGACGATGGTGACGTGGATCGGCAGCCAGTACGACTTCAGCGCCGGAACCACGGGCGCGGCGTCGGCGTAGAGTACCTGGCCGGCCAGGAACATCAGGATCAGCACCGGGACCAGCAGGAAGACCCACATCGCGCGGTACCGGCGGTCGTGGATGAAGACCAGGCCGGTAACCATCGCGGCCGCGGTCGCCATGGTGATGAACTCGTACATGTTGCCGAGCGGGAAGCGGTGGGTCGCGAATCCGCGCAACACGATCGAGGCCAGATGCAGGCCGATCGCGACGAAGAGGACCGCGAACGCCATATTGCCGAGTTGCTCCGCCAGCGAACGCTTCGGCGCGGGCTCCAGCTTGCCGGGGACGAGCGGCCGGTCGGCGCTCACGCCACCGGAGGCGCCCACGCCGACCAGTTCGCGCTCACGCTCCTGCGCGCTGGTCACCTTCTTCTTCGCGGAGGCGTACTGCACGATCAGCATCGCCAGCACCAGCAGGTAGACGACGAACGCCGTCTTGAAGGCGAGATTGCTGTAACCGGCGAGTGTTTCGTCGATCGGCATGTTCACTCTCCCGTGCTCTCGGTCCGGGCGACCGGGCGCTGATCCGTGGGGCTGCCGGTGTCGGTGCGGTCGGAGCCGAGCAGCCGTGTCAGCAAGCGGTCGAACTCGCCGCCCCAGCCCGCCTGGTCGGTGCGGGCCAGCCCACCCATTTCTACTACAGTACGTCGTTCACCGGAACGGTCGTCGTCCGGGCCTTCCGGATAGGCGCGCAACCAGATCCGCCGCCGCTTGACCACCAGCGAGACCAGCAGACCTGCCATCATCGTCAACGCGCACACCAGCACCCAGCTCTGCGCCGGATCGTGGGAGACCTGCAGATTCGCGTACTGCTGCGCGCCGTCGAAGGTGACCTTGGTGCCGTCGGCCAGCGTGGCCGATTCACCGGGCCGCAGATTGACGCGCTGCTGCTTCGTCAGCCGGCCCTGTTTGATCATCTCCGGATCGAGCGAGAACAACGACTGCGCGCGTCCGGTGTCGAGTCCGGTCTCGCCGCGGTAGATGTCGATCGCCACCGCCGGATCGGTCAGGCCCGGATACGAGGAGGTCAGCAGGCTGCCGTGCATCAGCGCGGTGGGGGCGAACAGGCCCTCGATCGCGATCTGGTTCTTGCGCCGCTCGTCCTCGCTGCCGTACATGCCGCCCGGCGGGTCGAATCGCATCACACCGCTGGACAGGAAGGTGGCGCCGTCGTCGGGCCGCCACTGGATGGTCTCGGTGCGCTTCTGCCCGTTCGGATAGGTGACGGTGAAGGTGGGCGCGTAGCCGTGTCCCTGCAGGTAGACACGGTCGCCGGCGACGCGCAGCGGATGGTTGACCTGGATGGTGGTGTCACGCCAGGTGTCGGTCGCCAGATCCTCGCCGGTCTGATACGAGATGTCGGCGGTGAACATCTCGGCCTGCCCGTTGGGCAGGTAGTCGGCCTTGAAATCCTTGACGCGCACGCAGACCGGCGTCAGTCCGGTGCCGTCGTTGACCCGTCCGGCCTTGAAGGAATCGAAGACCGCCGGCGAGGTGGTGCAGAATCCGGGACCGCCGTCGGCGACGACGATCACGTTGCCCTCATAGCCGAACAGCTTGCCCGCCGCGATCGCGACCAGCAGGCCGACCAGGGCCAAGTGGAAGACCAGATTGCCCAGCTCGCGCAGATACCCCTTCTCCGCGGAGAGCGTCACCTCACCGGGACGGCCGTTGCGCACGCCGGATTCGTCCCGCACCACCGTGCGCCAGCCGCGCAGTCCGCGTCGCGCCTGCTCGATCGCCTCGGCGGGGGTGTCATCGGTGGTGGTCGCGGCGTGATGCGGCAGCCGGGACAGGTTGCGCGGCACCATGACCGGCGGTGTGCGCAGCGCCTTGTAGTGGTCGAAGACGCGCGGCACGATGCAGCCGACCAGCGAGACGAACAGCAGGGCGTAGATCGCGGTGAACCAGAAGCTGGAGAACACGTCGAACAGCTGCAGCCGGTCCATCCACGGACCGAGGGTGCCGCGATCGGCGATGTACTTGTCGACCTTCTGCGGGTTGAGACTGCGCTGCGGCAGCAACGCCCCCGGAATCGCCGCCAGCGCCAGCAGGAACAGCAGCATCAGCGCGGTGCGCATACTGGTCAATCCGCGCCAGGCGTTGCGCAGCAGTGCGAACGCGCGGCGCGGCAGCGACTGGCGCGGCGGCTTCGCGGCGGTGGACGGGGGCGTCATCGTGGCAGTCATGGGGCTCAGATCGGCAGGGTTACCTGGGAGACGAATACGTTGCGGATCCATCCGACGAACTGGTCCCACATCCCGGTGACCAGTGCGATGCCGACCACGACGAGCAGTACGCCGCCGATGATCTGGATGGTGCGCGAATTGCGCCGGAGCCAGCCGACTCCGCGCAGCGCGGTGGCCGATCCGAACGCGAGAATCACGAACGGCAGGCCGAGACCGAGGCAGTACGCCACGATCAGCGCGACACCGCGAGCGGCCGTCGCCCCCTCGGTGCCGGCGGATACGGCCATCACGCCGGACAGCGTCGGACCCAGGCACGGCGTCCAGCCGAGGGCGAACACCGCGCCCAGCAGCGGTGCGCCGACGATTCCGGTGAGCCGGCGCGGATGCATTCTGGTGTCACGCTGCAACATCGGCACCAGGCCGAGGAATACCAGCCCCATCATGATCGTCACCACGCCGCCGATGCGTTGCAGCAGTTCACGATTGACGTTCAGGGTCTGGATGACCCCGAAGACCGTGGCCGAGGCCAGCACGAATACCACGGTGAAACCGGCGACGAAGAGTCCGGCCGCACCCGCCACGCGCATCCGCCCGGCGCGCAGCGCGACGGCCGCGCTCTTGCCCTGGGCCTCGCCGACGGTGACCGGCGGCGCTTCGGCGCCCACGAGCCCGGCCAGATACGACAGATATCCCGGTACCAGCGGCACCACGCACGGCGACGCGAACGAGACCAGTCCGGCGAGCAGGCACGCGCCCAAGGCCAGCAGCAGCGGCCCGGTGGCCGCGGTCTGCTGGAACGATTCGCCCACCGAAGCCAACGCCGGCAAAGCCAACGCCGTCACTGCCGGCCCTCCTGCGCGACCTGATTCACCACCGGCAGCAGATCCTCGGCCAGCAACGACCGCAGGAAGACCGCGGCGACGCGATGCTGCCGATCCAGCACCAGCGTGGTGGGGATGACGCTGGTGGGGAATTTGCCGCCGAGCGCCAGCAGGCTGCGCATCTCGGGGTCGTAGATGGAGGGATAGCCGACATGGTTGTCGGTCACGAAGTCACGCGCCTTGTCTTCCTGCGGATCACGCACATTGATCCCCAGGAAGGCGACGCCCTTGTCCTTGGACTGTTCGTAGACCTGTTCCAGCGCGGGCGCTTCCGCGCGGCACGGCCCGCACCACTGGCCCCAGAGGTTCAGCACGACGACCTGATTCGGGAAGTCGTCGACCGAGACGGTCTTGCCGGTCAGCAGATTCGGTCCCGACAGGTGGCCGATCGTGCCGCGCGCGGCCGGTGGGTCGTACCGGATATCGGTCTTGCCACCGGGTGAGACGAAATCGAAGGTGCCGCCCTGGGCGACCGCGTCGTTACCCGACGAACAACCGGCCAGCGCGGCGACGACCGCCACGCAGGCCAGCAGCATCGGCAGCAGACGCCGGACCGCCCCGCTCACGCCCCGGTCACCCTGGGATCCGAGCCGCCGGACGGCTCGGAGTAGACGATGTCGATCAACGTATCGCCTTGGTACACAAGCGAAGTCAGCGAAGCCAGCGAGCACTGCCGCTGCCGCGGATCGTGCCACAGCCGCTTACCCTCCAGGAAGCGGCGCAGCGTCCACACCGGCAGCTGATGCGATACCACCACGGCCTCGTGCCCGGCGGCCTCCACCCGCGCCTTGTTGACGGCGGCGAGCATGCGATGCGCGATCTGCAGATACGGCTCCCCCCACGACGGGGTGAACGGATCGCGCAGCTTCCACCAGTGCCGCGGCTTGCGCAGCGCGCCGTCGCCGACCGATACCCGCAGGCCCTCGAAGGTGTTGCCGGCCTCGATGAGGTTGTCGTCGGTGCGCACGATCAGCCCGTGCTGTCCGGCGATCGGCGCGGCGGTCTCCTGGGCGCGCTGCAGCGGCGAGGCGACGACCAGGGCGATGTCGTGGTCGGCGAGAGTGCGCGCGACCGTCGCCGCCTGCGAACGGCCGGTCACCGAGAGACTGAAGCCGGGCAGGCGGCCGTAGAGGATGCCCTTGGGGTTGTGCACCTCGCCGTGGCGCATCACGTGGACGATCGTCTCGGTATCCGAGGCGACGTCACCGGGGAGCGAGGGAACCTTGCCGGCATCGGCTCCCGAGCCGGGCACGGGCGCCTGCGACGGTTCGGTGTCCTCGTTCACCGCGGCCGCACCGGTCGGTTCTTCGTGCGAGGGGGATTCTGTTGCGGCAGTGACGGATTCGAGCTGATCTGAGTCGCTCACGCGCGGGATCCTTCGGGTGTGGCGGCCGCGGCTGCCGCGGCGGCGGCGGGCAGTGCGGCAGCGATACGGTCGAATGCGTCCTCGTCGAGGGCGGCCGAGACGAACCAGGCCTCGAACGGGCTCGGCGGCGCGTAGACGCCACGCTCCAGCAGCGCGTGGAAGAAGGCCGGGAAACGCCAGGTGGCGGTGGCCTTGGCGGTCGCGTAGTCGGTAACCGGACCCTCGGCGAAGAACACGCTCACCATATTGCCCGCGAATTGCACGGTGTGCGGGACCCCCGCGGTGGTCAGAGCCTCGGTGATCAGGGATCCGAGTCGTTCGGCGTTGCGGTCGAGGGCCGCGTAGACGTCCGCGTCGGCGGCGCGCAGCGTGGCCAGACCGGCCGCCACCGCCACCGGATTACCCGAGAGCGTGCCCGCCTGATACACCGGCCCGATCGGCGCGAGGTGATCCATGACCTCGGCGCGGCCACCGAAGGCCGCGGCCGGGAGTCCGCCGCTCATCACCTTGCCGAAGGTGTACAGGTCGCCGGCCACCGGATCGCGGCCGTACCAGCCCGCGGCGCTGACGCGGAAGCCGGTCATCACCTCGTCCATGATCAGCAGGGCGCCGTGTTCGCTGGTCAGCTCGCGCAGGCCGGCGTTGAAACCGGGCAGCGGCGGGACCGCGCCCATATTGCCGGCGGCCGCCTCGGTGATCACGGCGGCGATCTGGCCCGGATATTCGGCGAAGGCCGTGGCGACGGCTTCGAGGTCGTTGTAGGGCAGTACGAGGGTGTCGGAGGCTTGCGCCCCGGTCACACCCGGCGAGGTGGGCAGACCCAGGGTGGCGACGCCGGAACCGGCATCGGCCAGCAACGCGTCGACATGGCCGTGATAGCAGCCCGCGAACTTGACGATCTTGCTGCGCCCGGTGAATCCGCGCGCCAGCCGCACCGCGCTCATGGTGGCCTCGGTGCCGGAGTTCACCAGCCGCACCCGCTGCACCGGATCGACCCGCGCGGCGATCGCCTCGGCCAGCTCGATCTCGGCCTCGGTCGGCGCGCCGAAGGACAGCCCGCTGGTGGCCGCCCGCTGCACCGCGTCCACGACGGCCGGGTGCGCATGTCCCAGGATCATCGGCCCCCAGGAACACACCAGGTCCACATAGTCGTTGCCGTCGGCGTCGGTGAGCGTGTACCCACGCGCCGAAGCGATGAATCGCGGGGTGCCGCCGACCGAATTGAAGGCCCGCACAGGCGAGTTCACACCGCCGGGGATGATCGCGGCGGCGCGTTCGAAGAGTCGGGCGGAGACCGGCACGTTTACCTGGGTCGCGCGCGGAGAAGAACTCACGACCACCAGTGTCGCAGCCCCCGCCGGAGCGGTCGACGACAGGGTGTAGTGGGGTGAGCCACCCCACAGGGCAAGCCGGCATATTGTACTCCCGCTCGCCCGACCAGCGGTTTGCCGAGAATTTCCTCACATTCGCCCGTCAGCGCCCGCAGCGCAACACGCGGCGTAAATTTCCTGCCATAAGGGTTGTGGCCTGGTTGCCCATGCGTAACCTCGTACCCACCATCACGCTCATCGCCGGGAGGGTCCATGCGCAAAGCAGTATTCGGGGTAGCCCTGTTGACAACCCTCGTCGGCTCCGTCGCGGCAGCGACCCAGGCCGCCGCCCTGACGCCCGTCGTCCAGCCCGAGCAGCAGCGCGCCGGAGTGATCCTCACCCACGACGAGACCGCCGCGCTCGGCGACGGGCCGATTCCGGCACTGGTCACGATGGTCGTTCCGGAGAGCCGGATCGGTGCGGGCCTGAAGCCGGACACCCAGCTCTATCACGATCAGAACGGCAACGTGCACGCCTCACTGCGGCAGGTGATCGAGGAGGCGGCGAGCCACCCGGACGGCAGCGTCGTGGTGATGGCGAACGTGCCCGGATCGCACGGCACGCGCCTGCTCGACGTCTTCCAGCAGTGGCACTGACCGAAGGTCTTCGACCGGCGCCGACCGAAGGTCTTCGACCGGCACTGACCGAAGGTCTTCGACCCGCACTGACCGCGCGGCGGCGGTTCAGGGCACCGGAACGCCCAGGCACAGCAGGGCATACCCGGTGGACAGCAGGCAATTCAGCGGCGTGGGAAGCAGATCCAGCAGTGAGGAAACCTGCCCGGCGCGCGGCGACACCGCAGTCGCGGCCACCGAATCGGCGACAACCGCGGCGGCTCGGCTCTGCGCGCCGGATACCTGCGGACCGGCCGGCTCCACAGTAACCGCCGAAGTGCCTGCGGCCGAAGGACTTTCAGGCGAGGCGGCGGCCACGGCCACCGGAGCCATACCGATCGCCGCGGCCGCGAGAATCGTGAACGAGGATTTCCGCACTGCTCGGGTGCGCGTCATGGTGCTCATTTTCCGGTAATACCCACAACACTCGATCCACTATCGGACGGCGCGCGGCGAAAACGGGTGCGGCTGTGGGAAACAGGCGTTTCAGCGCGGGCGCACCGCGCACCGCACCACCAGATCGATGGCCGCGAGTCCCGCGGCGGCGACCAGTACCGTGGCCAGCGCCAGCCACGGACCGGCGTAGTGAGTGGATTCGAAGGCAGGCTGATCTCCCACCGCCGCGAACCAGGTCCGGTGCACACCGTGCCGCCAGATGGGCACGGCGGCCACCGCGCAGGCCACGACCAGCACCAGATCGAGCAGGATCCACAGCCGGCGCATCACGCGACATCCTCCTTGCCCTCGGACCCCACGTCGCCCTCGCCGTCCGAACCGGACGCCACCACCGAATTCTCCGCATCGTCGGCGCTCGCCGCGAGCACGGCCGCGGACTCCTGCGCCGGAGAGTCCGCGGACTTCTTCGCCGCGGGAGTCGATTCCTCGGCGAGCCGCTCGAGCGCGGCGCTCAACTCGGCGCGCAACTGCTGATGATCGCGCGCCCAGGCCTGCACCATGGCGCCGTCGCGCAATTTCAGGCCGATGCCGCGGCGGCGGCGCGGCACTCCGGTCAGTTCACCCAGCGCGCGGGCCGACTCCCAGGGATCGTCGTCCCACGATTCCTCGTCGTGTTCGGGAAAGACCCGCGCGATCGACTCCAGCGGCAGCGTTTCGGTGCCCTCGCGCAGCGCGGAGTCGGTGAGTTCGACGCTGACGTGGCGTTTTCCCGCAACGACCTGCAGAGTCACGAACCCGGCGAGCAGAATCGCGCAGAAGGTGAGGCCGAACCAGTGCACCGGGCCGCGCCGCAGCGCGAGTTCCAGGATCAGCACCAGCAGGCAGAGCAGCGGGCCGTAGGCGACCGTTCGCCAGCGGGCGCCGGGCTCGCTGAACAGCACGGAATCCGGCCGCACCGCGGCGGTGGATTGGGCGTCGCTCACGCAAGACCTCCGAATACGACGCGCGTGCCGGACCGAGCGGGTGGCGGCGGAGTCAGCCGACCTTCCCCGGGAGCAGCAGTCCGGCGAGGGTGAGCAGTGCCAGAAGCAGCAGCAGTCCCATCACCAGGACATCGCGTCGAATGCTTTGTCGCTGCTGAATCACCACGCGCATCGATGTCTCCGATCCACCGAAGCCATCCGTGCTGCGCTCTCATCGCGGTGACCGATCGATGCGACCACCGACCGAAAAACCACATCCGAGGAGCAACGCACAACCAACGACTTTCAGTTCCCGAGCTATCTGTGACAACCCTCACCATACATCCCGGTCGGCACGCGACAAATTCGGCCTCGCGTCTCAGTGGCCGTTCGCTCGGAAGAAAGCCTCGGATTCCTTTCTGCGGCAGAGGAATACGGCTCCGCAGGCCAGGACAGCCTGTAATATCGCCGCCGCCCCGATCAGCACCGCCGGGCCGCCCACGACCGCGCCGAGTCCGAACATCGACCCGACGGCGCCGAGCACCAGCACCACGGTCGCCACATCGGCAACCGTGCGCGCCCACAGTCGCCCGCGACCGAGCTCGTGCACCACGGCCACCGCGCCGATCCCGACGGCCAGGCCGTAGGTGAGGACCAGCACCTCGAGAATCGAGACCACGAGCTCCATCTGCGCCACGCTGAAGTCGGGCCGCTCGCCGTGCAGTTGATCGTAGAAGTCCTGGGCGACCTGGCGGCGATTACCGAGACGGTCGACCGCGCCGAGGATCAGCCGCAACACCCCGAGTGCGACCACGGCCCACCACAGCTGACAGGCGGTGCGCACATCTTCGGGTCTGGTTCGGATGCCGGGCTCGGCCGGCATTGTCGCCGGATTCACGACAGCCAGTGCGCGGCCTCGGTGGCCCAGTAGGTCAGCACGATATCCGCGCCCGCCCGGCGGATGCCGAGAAGCGATTCGAGGATGGCGCCGCGGCGGTCGATCCAGCCGCGTTCGGCCGCGGCCGTGATCATCGCGTACTCGCCGGAGATCTGATACGCCGCGACCGGAACCGGCGAATGATCGGCGACGTCGCGCAGGATGTCGAGATACGACATGGCCGGTTTGACCATCACGATGTCGGCGCCCTCGGCCAGGTCCAGCTCGAGTTCGCGCAGCGATTCACGCCGATTCGCGGCATCCTGCTGATAGGTGCGGCGATCGCCCTGCAGCGACGATCCGACGGCCTCGCGGAACGGGCCGTAGAACGCCGAGGCGTATTTGGCCGCATAGGCGAGGATCCCGGTATCGATGTGGCCGGCGGCATCCAGACCCGCGCGGATCGCGCCGACCTGGCCGTCCATCATGCCGCTGGTGCCCAGCAGTTCGGCGCCGGCCGCGGCTTGGGCCAGCGCCATCTCGACATAGCGGTCCAGGGTCGCGTCGTTGTCGACGGAGCCGTCGCCGGCCAGCACCCCGCAGTGCCCGTGATCGGTGAATTCGTCCAGACAGGTATCGGCCATCACGACGGTGTCGCCGCCGACCTCCTCGGTCAGCGCGCGCAGGCCGCGGTTGAGAATGCCGTCCGGGGCACTGGCCTGGCTGCCCACCGCATCCTTGTCCTCCGGACGCGGTACGCCGAACAGCATGAGCCCGCCGACGCCCGCGCCGACCGCCTCCGCCGCGGCCTTGCGCAGCGAATCCATCGAATGCTGGTACACGCCGGGCATCGAACTGATCTCGCGCGGTTCGGCCAGTCCGTCGGCGACGAACATGGGCAGTACCAATTGCCTTGGTTCCAAGGTGGTTTCGGCGACGAGGCGACGCATCGCGGGGGTACGACGCAACCGCCGCGGGCGGTCCATTCCGGTCATAACCGCACGATACGCCGCGCGAAAGCCCGGCTCCCAGGCACCTCCCGGCCGATTGGCGCGGATCACAGCCGGCAAATTCCGGGCGACGCGCGGGCGATCCGGCCGCGCGCCGAAACCCGTTGCGGGGCCCGGTTTTTGTCGGTGCCCTCCGGTAGAATCGAAGATGTGTTCGAGGGGATTCGTCGACAGTCGGACCGGCCTCGGTAGCGCGCTACTGCCCACGGCGCACGACCGAACGATCGGCGGTGGGACGGACTGCCCATATCCGTCCCGCCTTCGATTCCGTCCACCGACGACTCGGCGAATCTCCATCCGAGGGGAGGATTCTCATGCCCACCGCACCGACGATGATCGATCCCTACGCGCCGCTGCTGAAACAGCCTCTACCGGCCGGACGGCCGCGCTCCTGGTACGTCATGCACAATCGCAGGCTGAAGGCCATGCGACTGGCCATCGCCCTGCTCGACTCCGGCGTCTACCGCGCCAACCTCGCCGACAATCAGACCATCCGGCACACCGCCGAGGTCGTCGGCATCCGCCCGCCCTCGAACAAGACCTGCAGCCTCGTCCGCGACCTCATGCGCGTCCGGCGGGTGTGAGGTCTCCCGCTCAGCCGCTAGCGGCCCAGCCCATCGAGCCGCTAGCGGCTGCGGCGGCTCTTCTTGCGCGGCGGGGGCAGCAGGCCCTCGGCGCGCAGGTGGGCGGCGTGTTCGGCCAGGGCGTCGACCAGCGGGCCGACCTGGGCGATCTCGGGTTGCACATCCACGCGCAAACCGAATTCGATAGCCGTTTCGGCGGTTTTGGGACCGATACAGGCAACGATGGTGCGCGCGTGCGGCTTTCCGGCGATACCGACCAGATTCCGGACCGTGGACGAGGAGGTGAACAGCACGGCGTCGAAGCCGCCGGTCTTGATCATCTCCCGCGTTTCGGCCGGTGGCGGCGAGGCCCGCACGGTGCGGTACGCGGTGACATCGTCGATCTCCCAGCCGCGGTCGCGCAGACCCTCGGCCAGCGTTTCGGTGGCGATATCGGCGCGCGGCAGCAGCACGCGGTTGACCGGGTCGAAAACATCGTCGTAGGGCGGGAAGTCGGCCAGCAGACCCTCCGAGGACTGCTCACCGCTGGGCACCAGTTCGGGGTTGATACCGAACGAGCGCACCTTGTCGGCGGTCGCCTCACCGACGCACGCGATCTTCACACCGGAGAAAGCCCGTGCGTCCAAACCGAATTCGCCGAACTTCTCCCACACCGCGCGCACGGCGTTGGTGGAGGTGAACACCACCCACTGGTAACGACCGTCGACCAGGCCCTTGACCGCGCGCTCCATCTGCGCGGGGCTGCGCGGCGGCTCGACGGCGATGGTCGGAACTTCCATCGGGATGGCGCCGTGCATGACGAGCTTCTCGCTCATCTCACCGGCCTGCTCCTTGGTGCGCGGCACGAGCACGGTCCAGCCGTACAACGCCCGCGACTCCCACCACGACATCTTGGAGCGCTTCTCGACCTCCTTGCCGACCGTGACCACGAGCGGTCCGACCAGCTCCGAGGCGGCGGAGTTCAGGGTGGCCAGCGTCGCCTCGATGGTGCGCTGCTGCCGGGTGGTGCCACGCACGGTCACCGCGACCGGGGTCTGCGGGGCGAGGCCGTGCTCGACCAGCGCGCTCGCGGTCTCGGCCAGGTGGCCGGAGGTGGCGTGCAACACCAGCGGGCCGGGGGCGGCGGCGACGGAGGCCCAGTCGACCTCGCCACGCACGTCGACCTCGGTGTGCGAGGAGCCGAGCGCGATACCGGCATACGCCGGCACCGTGGTCGCCGACGGCAGCCCGGGCAGCACCTCGAAGTTCATATGCGACCGGGTGACGGCGTTGACCTCGGAGATCACCGAATCGGTGGTCATCGGGTCGCCGGAGACCAGCCGCACCACATCGTGTCCGGCGCGGGCCTCGTGGACCAGCGTCTTCGCGACCTCGGCCGGCTCGCCCAGCGCGGGGCGCACGTCGACCGCGGATTCCCCGTCGGGCCCCGGCTCGACGGCGGTGCCGATCATGGCCAGCACGCCCTTGTCGACATCGGGATCGGTGAACGCCAGGCGCGCTCGTCCCAGCACCTCGCGGGCGCGGACCGTGAGCAGCGCCGGGTCACCAGGACCCGACCCGACGAACAGAATCCGACCGGGATGTTTCTTGGTGGCTCGGCTCATGGCTTGTTCTCCATCGGGCTGGGATTGGTGAAGTCGGACGCGCCGGCGGATACCTCGCCGGCCAGCAGGTCGCGCGCCCCCAGCTCCAGGAGCTCACGCGCCAGATCGCGGCCCAGCTGCTCTGCGTTCGCGAGCGAGCCGACCGCCGAGGCCCGGATGACATCCGAGCCGTCGATCGCCGCCGCGCCGCCGCGCAGCGACAGTTCCTCCACCACGCGGCCCTCGTCGTCGAGCGATTCGACGACTTCGGCGAGCGCACCGACCGGCGCCGTGCAACCGGCTTCGAGTTCGGCGAGCAGCGCGCGTTCGGCGACGACCGTGGCGCGACTGCCCGGATCGTCGAGGGTGGACAGGATGCTGACGAGATCGCTTTCCTCGCTGCGGCATTCGACCGCGAGCGCGCCCTGAGCCGGTGCCGGCAACATCTGCACGGGCTCGAGGGCCTCGGTGACCGAACCGAGCCGGTCCACGCGGGACAGCCCGGCCCGCGCGACGACCACGGCGTCGAGTTCCCCTTCGGCGACCTTACGAAGTCTGGTGTCGATATTGCCGCGCAACGGCACGATCTCGAGACCGAGTCCGAGTGCGCGCAACTGGGCGGCACGCCGCGGCGCGGAGGTGCCGACCCGGGATCCGGCGGGTAGTTCGCCCAGCACCAGGCCGTCCCGGGCGACCAGGGCGTCACGCGGATCCTCGCGCGGCGGAATCGCGGCGATGGTGAAGCGGGGGTCCGGCGCGGTGGGCAGATCCTTGTAGGAGTGCACCGCGATGTCGACGGTCCCGGCGGCCAGTTCCTCGCGCAGCGCGGCGGTGAACACCCCGACGCCGATCTTCTCGACCGGGTCGGACGACTGGTCGCCCGCCGTCTTCACGATCACCAGTTCGGCGTGCTGCCCGGTGGCGATCAGCGCGTCGCGCACGGTGCCGGCCTGGGTCAGTGCCAGCACGCTGCCGCGGGTGCCGATCCGCCACGGGGCGTCGGTGGTGCCGCGTCGCGTCATGTCGTGCTCCTGCGTGTCGACCCCGGTGGCCGCGCCCCCGAATGCGGTGGCCGTATCAGCGCTCACTGCGGATGCCCCTGTTCGTCTCCGAGATGGCTCGTGGTGAAGTCGTCGGCCAGTTCGCCGCCGAGGGTGGCGATTTCCATCGGCGCCGCAACAGCTTGTGCCGCACCGGGTTTCAATTCGAACAATTCGCGCAGCGCTTCGGCGTAGCTGCCGCCGCCGGGCGCCGAGGCCAGCTGCTTGACCCGGACCGTGGGCGCGTGCAGCAGTTTGTCGACCACCCGGCGCACCGTGCGGGCCACCTCTTCGCGCTGCGGATCGCCGAGATCGGGCAGTTTGGATTCCAGCCGCATCAGTTCCGCCTCGACCACCTCGGCCGCGCGCTGGCGCAGGGCCGCGACGGTCGGGGTCACCTCGGCCATCCGCTGGCCGGACAGATATTTGGCGAGCTCCTCGGCGACCAGGGCGCGCGCGGCGCTGGTGTCGTCGGCCGCCGCACCCGCCGCGGGATCGCGCTGCAGCGTCTCCATATCGATGACGGTGATATCGGGCAGTCCGGCCACCGCGGGATCCACATCGCGCGGCAGTCCCAGGTCGCAGATCACCATCTGATGTCCGGCGCGGGAGACGTTGAGGGCGCGGTGGGCGTCGGCCAGGCTCACCACCGAACCGACCGCGCCGGTGCTGGTGATCACGATGTCGGCGTCGGCCATGGCGTTCACCAGGTTCGACAGTTCCATCGCGGTCGCCGGTGCGCCGTGCATGGTGGTCGCGGTGTGGGCCAGCCGCTGGGCACGCTCGAGGGTGCGGTTGACCACGATGATTCTGCCGATTCCGGCCCGTGCCAGATGGGCCACCGACAGCCCGCCCATCGCGCCCGCGCCGACCACGACCGCGGTGCGCCCGGCCAGATCACCGAGCACGTTCGCGGCGCGATCCAGCGCGACCGACACCACCGAGGCGCCCGCGCGGTCGATCCCGGTTTCCGAATGCACCCGCTTGCCGACGCGCAGGGCGTGCTGGGCCAATTCGTGCAGGGTGCGTCCGGCGGCCTGCTGGGCATCGGCGGCGGCGTAGGCCGAGCGGATCTGGCTGAGCACCTGCTGCTCGCCGACGACCATCGAATCCAGGCCGCTGGCCACCGCGAACAGATGTTCGGCCGCCGCCTCGCTGTAGCGCACGTAGGCGTGTTTGGTCAGTTCGGGCAGCGGCAGATCGGAATGCCGGGCCAGCAGATCGCCGACCTCGGCGAGCCCGCCGTGGAAGGCGTCGACCACTGCGTAGATCTCGACGCGGTTGCAGGTGGAGACGATCATCGCCTCGGAAATGTGCTGGGAGGCCAGCATGCGATCGGTCAGCTTGGGCCGGTCCTCCTCGGTGACCGCGACCTTCTCCAGCACCGCCACGGGAGCGCTGCGATGCGAAATTCCGACGAGAAGCACACTCATGGTGCGACCACCGATCCCTTGCTGGTTGGCTCCGTTGCCGAATGCGAGGTTGTCTTGCGGGGTGCGGGCTGGTGGGCCGCGCGGCCGGCCATCCGCCGCCCGATCGGGGTGGATACCGCGTGCACCGTCTCCCCCGCGGCGACGCGCTCGGTCGCGGCCGGTTCCGCGGCCTCGAGTTCCGCGCTGCGAGCGCGCTCGAACGACAGCATCTGCAGTTCGACGGCGAGGTCGACGCGGCGGACCTCCACGGTGGCCGGAACCGCGAGGTTCACCGGCGAGAAGCTGAGGATGCACTGCACCCCGGCGGCGACGAGTTCGTCGCAGACGCCCTGGGCCGCGGCATCGGGAACGGTGACGACCGCGATCGTGGGGGCGAGTTCGGCGACCGCGGCCCGCAGCCGGGCGGTGTCGAGCACCCGCAGCCCGGCGACCGAGGCGCCGATCACCGCGGGATCGTTGTCGAAGATGCCGACCATGGTGAATCCGCGCCGCGAGAATCCGCCGTAACCGGCCAGTGCCCGGCCCAGATTTCCGGCGCCGACCAGGATCACGCGATGGCCGTCGGCCAGGCCGAGGACGTCCTCGATGCGGTTGCGCAACTTGGCCACGTCGTAGCCGACGCCGCGAACCCCGTTGGGGCCGAGGAAGGATAGATCCTTGCGAAGCTTCGCCGAACCGACACCCGCCGCGACAGCCAGTTCTTCACTCGATACGATGAGCACACCCTCGTCGGCCAGGACGGCGAGCACTCGGAGGTAGGTGGCCAAGCGGGTCACCGTCGCCTGCGGGATGTCCTTGTTGATGGATTTGCCGGAAACGCTGTTCAGAGCTCTGCCGGAGACGCCACCTGGCGTCTCATGCTGCTCTGTCACGTCGTTCGGCTCCTCGTCCGGCCGGGGGGTAGTGTCCGGGTTTTCGCTTGGTCCGCCGCCGATACCGGGCACAGGCATCGGTATCGGATCGGTATTGATACACGGGGTGCGGTTGCGTCCGCCGCCAGAAGCAGGCGGGTCGCGTGTCACCACCGTAACCGCTTGTGAAGCCCTGCACAAAGTCGGTGAATTCAGTCACTCTCCACTCGTCGGCTTCACGAATGCCTGCTCACATTCAACCGCCGTGGCACGGGCTTCGGTGCAGGCACGCCGGACCGGCGATTTCGTCGCGCGAATCCGGCGATTCGCGGCTAATCGCAGGTCTGTCGGCGCCGTGGCATTTAATGGCGATATGAGTACTGCCACGCATTCGGTGACTTTGCTGACTCGTGACGGCTGCGGTATGTGCACGGTCGCACTGACGCAACTGCGCGCCATCTGCGCGGACTTCGGGCTGGAGCCGGCGACCGTCGATGTCGACGCGGCGGCGGCCACCGACCCGTCGCTGCGGGCCGAGTTCGGCGACCGGCTGCCGGTGGTGCTGCTCGACGGCCGTGAACACAGCTACTTCGACGTCGACGAACCGCGATTGCGGGCCGATCTGAGTCGCTGAGCACACATCGCCGAGCAGCCATCGGGACCACGCTGTGCTCGGCTAATGTTGGAGTGTTCGCGCGAACAGGCGGAGGTACTGGTGCCGGAACGATCGAAAGATGCGAGGACGGGCTTCATCGCGGGCAGGTTCGGCGAATTCCCGGCGCGCTGGGGGCAGGGTCTGTCGGACCAGCTCACACGGATCGCGCGCAGCCCGTTCGGGCCCAGCGAGGAGGAGGTACGCGCCAACCTCGCCGGTGAGGCCAGCGCCGACGCGGCCCTCGCACTGCACGACGCGGAATTGGCCGAAACCTTTGGCGCCGAATCCGATTCGGAATTACCGCCACACGCACGCCCGCCCCGCGACCTGACCGCGGCGGCATTTTTCGACGTGGACAACACGATGGTGCAGGGCGCCTCGATCGTGCACTTCGCGCGCGGCCTGGCGGCGCGGAAATATTTCAAGACTTCCGACCTCGTCGATATGGCCTGGAAGCAGGTGAAATTCCGGGTCACCGGCAAGGAAAGCCAGGGCGATATGGCCAGCGGTAAGGAAAAAGCGCTGTCATTCATCGCCGGCCGCTCGACCGCCGAACTCGCCGCACTCGGCGAGGAAATCTACGACGAAATCATCGCCGACAAGATCTGGCCCGGCACCCGCGCGCTGGCGCAAATGCATCTGGACGCCGGGCAGCAGGTGTGGCTGGTCACCGCGACGCCGGTGGAACTCGCACAGGTCATCGCGAAACGCCTCGGGCTGACCGGCGCGCTGGGCACCGTCGCCGAAAGTGTGGACGGCGTCTTCACCGGACGGCTGGTCGGCGATATTCTGCACGGCCTCGGTAAAGCACATGCGGTGCGCACCCTGGCCATTCGCGAGGGTCTCAATCTCAAACGCTGTACGGCCTATTCCGACAGCCACAACGACGTGCCGATGCTCTCGCTGGCCGGTACCGCGGTGGCGATCAACCCGGATTCGGACCTGCGCGAGGTCGCCAAGAACCGCGGGTGGGAGATTCGCGATTTCCGGACCGGCCGCAAAGCCGCCAAGATCGGCGTGCCCACCGCATTGGCGCTGGGCGCGGCCGGTGGCGCGGCGGCCGCCGTGCTCACCCGCAAGCGCGAACACCACGGATGAGATTTTCCGGGGCGAAGTGATCGAGCCTCCTCGCCGCAGCGAGGAGGCTCGATTTCCGGCTCTGTTCGGCGTCAGCCGGTGAAGGGGTTGCGCCGCTTGGTGAGCAGCTTGTACAGCGTCTGCTGGATGGTTTCGCGGACCTGATCGGTGACTTCGAACATCGTCATCGGATCGTCGGCCGCCTCCGCCGCGTAATCCTCGGTCGCGATGGGCTTACCGAATTCGATGGTCCACTTCGACGGCAACGGAATCGCACCCAGCGGTCCCAGATGCGGAAATGTGGGAGTCACCGGGAAATACGGCAATCCGAGCAGCCGCGCCAACGGCTTGATATCGGCGAGTTTCGGATAGATCTCCTCGGACCCGACGATCGAGCACGGAATGATCGGCACACCGGTTTTCACCGCCGCCGAAACGAATCCGCCGCGGCCGAAGCGCTGCAACTTGTAGCGCTCCGCATACGGCTTGCCGATGCCCTTGAAACCTTCCGGGAACACCCCCGCGACCTCGCCCGACCGCAGCAGCCGTTCGGCGTCGGCCGGGCAGGCCAGGGTGTGGCCGGCCTTGCGGGCCAGCCCGCCGACCACCGGCATCTCGAACACCAGATCGGCGGCCAGCAATCGCAGCGACCGATGGGCGGGATGCCGATCGTGTACCGCCAGCTGCAGCATGAGCGCGTCCAGTGCCACCACGCCGGCGTGATTGGAGACGACCAGCGCACCACCGGAGGACGGAATGTTCTCGATGCCGTTGACGTCCACCCGGAACCACAGATCCGACAGTGGTCGCAGCGTCGGCAGGATGACCGATTGGAGCAGATGTTCGTCGCGACCGAACTCGTCGACCTGGTAGTCCCCGGTGAGGCGGCGGCGGGCGAAATCGGCGGTATTGCGAATACCGCCGGCCACCGCACCCCGCACCAGATCACCCAGCGAGCGCGGCGGCGCCGATTCGGCCAGCCGCTCGGTCAACGAGGTCACCGGCTGCAGGGCCGACTCCCCGGGCCAGCGCCGCGATGCCGGGCGCTGCCGGGCCTCGAAATCCGTCTCGTGCAGGTGAATGACTTTGGCCACGTCGTTCATCGATGTGCTCCCGTCCCGGCCCCGACGAGGCCGAGGAGTCTGTTTTCTGCGGCGTCGATCCAGCGCGGATCGATGACGGGCCGCAACGCTGCGCCCCCGATGAAGTCGTCGAACGCCTGCACCGTCGTCCAACGCGGTGCGAAGCCGAGTTCGCTGCGCATTCTCGTGGTGTCCAATCCACAGCCGTAGTGGAAGTAATCGATCTGCTCGGTGGTGAACTCACGCATCACCGGGCCCATGAACGACCGGCCGACCGTCTGGAAAACACTCATCGGCACCGGTAGTTCGACGCGACCCGCGCGACGGATGGCCTGCGACAAAGCCAGCGACCCGTCCCCGGCGACGTTGAACGTGCCGCCTGATGCGGAATGCGCCGCATGCGCCAGCGCCGCGATCGCGTCCTCTTCGTGCAACAGCTGCATACGGGGGTCGCGGCCGAAGATCGTCGGCGTGATCGGAGAGCGAAAATACTGCACACCCCGGCCCGCCAGCCGCGGCCCCACAATCGGTGGAAATCGAAGGATCACCGCGGCGATATCCGGACGCCGACGCGCCATTCCACGGACGAATCCCTCGACCTCGATCATATCGCGCGCGAACCAGCCCTTCGGCGGCGTGCGCGCACTCATTTCCTCGGTGAATTTCGCCGGATCCTTAGGACCACAACCGTACACCGCCGAGGAGGACCGGAGCACGACACGGCGCACACTCGGTGCCTTCTGACAGACCGCCATCAGCTGCATGGCGCCGAAGACGTTGTAGTCCTTCATCGCCGCCCGGCCGCCACCGGCGGGCGGGCGGGAGAGCACGGCCGGATGCACGACGGTGTCGACCTTGTTTCCGTCGATCACCTTGCGGATCAACGGATTTCGAATGTCGGCGCGAACGAACTCGGCCCGTCCCATGCGACGCAGCAGATCGCGGCTGGGCATGCGGGCGTCGACGGCGATGACGCGTTCGATCGCGGGATCGGCCGCCAGCCGAGTGACGACATTGCCGCCGAAGAAGCGGCTCGCGCCCGTGACGAGAACGACTTTTGGCGGCTGGTCGTCGCGGCCAGCCGTACGCCCGTCCCGCATATCCGAACCCACGCCGAATCCCACCTGTGCACCCCTGCTTTGGCTAGTTCCGTTAACCAGAGTAGCGGCTGTTACGGAGGTGGCCGACAGTATTTACCAGGATCTAACGATGACTTCAGTCACCGGAAACAAATGCTGAAGCCCGCCACCTGAAACGGTGGCGGGCTTTCAGCTAATTTCCAGCGTGTAAGACTTATTTGCCGAGTTTGCGACGCTGCACGCGCGTACGGCGAAGCAGCTTGCGGTGCTTCTTCTTCGACATCCGCTTACGGCGCTTCTTGATCACAGAACCCATAGGGTTGTTCCTCGCGTTCTCTCTCTACCCTCGGCACGCACGCCGGTTACGTACGCCCATCTTCCGGTTCGCTCGGCGGCCGCCTGGCAACCAGTGTTCAGCTCCCGACCTGACCCAGATCGGCAGCGGGTAACACAACGGTGGTTCATCGTACCGGGCCAACCCACGGCGAACGAAACGGGCACCGATGTGCCCGGTCGCCGACACCGCCGACCGGCGTCCACACGTCTCTACCCGGCGTCGAAGTACGACGTCTGCAGGTAGTCGTGTACCGCCTTGGCGTGTACCCGGAACGATCGACCGACTCTGACAGCGGGTAGTTCTCCCGAGTGAACCAGCCGATACACCGTCATCTTGGAAACCCGCATCAGATTCGCCACCTCGGCAACGGTGAGGAACTGCGTTCCTCCACCGCCGATGACAGGACCGGAACTCGCAGAGCTGTTTCCAGACATCATTGCGCCACTGACCTCCGGCACGTCCGCGCCGCCGGCTTCCCCACCGGCGGAACAGACACGCACGTGCTCCCTCGAGCTTAGCGTGACCAGTGGGATTGCTGCGACGGGTGGGAGAAATAGCAGTGTCACCAGCGGATGTCACGTCACACCCGGCGGCCACCGCGCGGTTACTCGCCGGTCGCCCCCTGTTCGACCGAGCGGCGCTTGGCCGCGTGCAGCGCCTCCCAGAACGCCGAACGCACGCCGCCGCGCTCGAGCTCGCGCACGGCCGCCGCGGTGGTCCCGGCCGGCGAGGTCACCGCGGCACGCAACTCCGCGGCATCCTGGCCGGATTCCTCCAGCAGCGCCGCCGAGCCGAGCATGGTCTGCACCACCAGTTCGGTGGCCACGTCCCGGGTCAGCCCGAGGCCGACACCGGCCTCCACCATGGCCTCGACCACCAGGAAGAAGTACGCGGGTCCGGAGCCGGACACCGCGGTCACCGCGTCCATCTGGCTCTCGGCGACGGTGACGACCCTGCCGACCGCGCCCAGCAGTTCCGAGACCGTGTCCAGCTCGGCGGATTTGGCGTGCCGGCCGGCCGCGATCGCGCTCATGCCCTGGCCGACCAGCATCGGGGTGTTCGGCATGACCCGCACCACCGGGAATCCGGCGGGCAACTTCGACTCCACCCGGGCGGTGGTCACGCCGGCCGCGAGCGACACCAGGATCTGATCGCGGTCGTTGTCGAGTTCGAGTTTGCCGAGTTCGGTCAGCACGGCGTCGACATCGTGCGGCTTCACCGCGACCACCAGCACATCCGCGCCCGCCGCGGCCTCGGCCAGACTGTCGGTGACGCGGATGCCGAACCGCTCGCTCAACACCTGCGCGCGGGCCGTCACCGTCTCGACCACGACCAGATCCTTACCCGGTCGCCCGGCCTCGAGCAGCCCGGCGATCAACGCCTCGCCGATCCGTCCGCCACCGATCACCGCAATTCTCGTCATGAGGCCCAAGGCTATCCGTGCGCGGCGAGCGATGCGGGGCAGGGGCGATCAGGGACCGGCGAGGCAGCGAATCAGCGCGGCAGCGGAATCAACGCGAGCTGGCGGGTCTGCGCCACCACCGCGCCCGTGCTGTCGAGCACCAACTGGTCCTCGTCGAACATGCGCTCACCGATCTCGTGGGCGGTCGCGATGACCCGCAGCCAGCCCGGCGCGGGCCGCCGCCGCAGGTAGGTGGTGAGCTGCACGGTCGGCGCCCAGCCGAACCGGCCCATATTCATCGGCACCGGCGGGCTCATATCGCCCGCCATCATGGCGAAATAGGCGGCGACGTCCGGATCGCTGCCGTCACCGGCGCGCGGACGGATCCACAACCGCAGCCGGGGCTCGCCCCGCTCGCCGGACAGGAACCGCGCCCAGGACGGGTCGATCGCCACCGACGCGCCCCGTGCGACGTTGACCAACCGGCCCATCGGAGAATCCGGCGCGTCGTATCCCAGGGCGTCGGCGGGGGGCTCCGGCGGCATATCCGCCACGGTCTCGCGGCGATAGGCCGGTTCGGCGTCATCGAGGTGACCGAAGGTGAACGCCGAATGCACCAGCGTGCGGCCACCCTGGACCAGATCGGCGTCGACCAGGCAGATCTGGCGGCCCGTCTTGCGGATACGGACCTCGTACTCGACCTCGCCGGGATCGGGGGCGCCGAGAAAATCGGTGCTCGCCGCGATCGGGAACATCTCGGCCAGATCGGGGTGCGTGGTGCGCAACCGGGTGGTGGCGGCTGCCGCCGACGCGGCGATCATGGTCCCGCCGTGCAGTTTCTTACCGATCGTCCACACCGGATCGATGACGCCGCGATAGCGCGCGAGCTCCGCGGAAGCCTCCACCTCGGTCACCGCGCACACCCGGCTGAACGGTGCGTCGTCCACCTCCGGTCGTACCGTCTCGACCGCCAGTTCCGTCACCCCGCCGCTCCTCTCCGTGGGCCCAGCCGGTTCCGACCGGCTCGTACACCGTATAAGTCTGCCGGAAGGTCGCTCGATTCCCTACGGGTGTGACGAACGCCTTCCCGCGCGGACTGCCCGTACGCCCCGGGCACGAGGACATATGAACGGTCTCGGCCCGCCTCGATTTTGGAGCGACGGAGGGAGGGAGCGCAGCGACTGACCGGAGGAGTGAAAATCGAGGCGGGCCGAGACCCGCCGGAGCGAAGCGGAGGCAAATCAACCCTGCCGGGTCGGTTCCCGCCCCGGCGCCGGCTGCAGATTGTTCAGATGGGTGCGGGCGAACCGCAGCGACCGCCCCAGCATCGCCGCGCGGTCGGCGGTGGTCCGCGCGTTCTGGGTGTTCACCTCGATCACGGCATGACCGCGGAAATCGTTGCGCACCAACGCTTCACACACTTCCACACAGGGCTGCGCACCCTCACCGGGAACCAGGTGTTCGTCGTGCGCGGCGCCGCGGCCGTCGGCCAGGTGCAGGTGCGCCAGACCGCTGCCCATGCGGTCGGCCAAGGTCAGCGCGTCCATTCCGGCGGTCGCGGTGTGCGACAGATCCAGGGTGTAGTGCCGGAAGCCGGTGTCGGTCGGATCGTAGGACGGGCTGAACGCGGTGACGGAAAGTCCCGGTCCGCCACGGCGTTCCAGCCGGCGCGCCGAGCCGGAGCGACGCCCGAACAGCGTGTCGGCGCGCATGGGGAACATGTTCTCCACCGCGACGACGACCGGACTGCTGTCCTCGAGTTCGCCCACCTGCTGCGCGAAGCCCTCCGCATAGCGCCGCTGCCAGCGGAAGGGCGGATGCACCACCACGGTCGCCGACCCCAGCGCCTCCGCGGCCCGCACACTGCGTTCGAGCTTGGCCACCGGATCGGCACCCCACACCCGCTGCGAAATGAGCAGACAGGGCGCGTGCACCGCCAGCACGGGCACCGAGTACCGGCGCACATACGACTGGACGGTGGCGATGTTCTGGCTGGCCGGTTCGGCCCAGACCATCAATTCCACGCCGTCGTAACCCAAGTCGGCGGCGTACCGGAACGCCGCCTCGGTGTTCTCCGGATAGACCGACGCCGTCGACAACCCCACCTGAACGGTGGTCCCCACCTGACCGCTGTACCCCACTTGCTGCTCCCTGCTCAGTTCGTGCTGAGAAGAAAGGCTAGCGGTCCGAGCGTCACGAAGATGCCCACAACGACCGCGATCACCGTGCTGAGGATGTCGTCGGTGCGGCGCAGTACGCGAACCAGCGCGACCAGACCGAGGATCACGACCATCGCCAGCACCAGGGCCACGAACGGCATGATGTCCCACATCTGCTCGAAGCCCTTGAACAGCAACATTCCCGCGACCGCCGCACCGACGGCCTGGCCGCCCAGGATCATCCACTGCCGGCGGTTCAGGTCCTCGACCGAGCCGCGGCGCGGAGCCGGCCGGCTCAGCTGCGGCAGTTTGTCGCGCAGCGAGAATCCGCGCGGGGCGGCCCGGCGCCGGCGCGGGGTGGCCTCGATCTCCTCGTCGTCGAGCAGATCGTCGTCGTAGTCGTCCTCGGGCTCGTCGAGTTCGACCGGTGCGTAGAACTCGGTGCGCGCCTCGGCCGGATCGAGCAGATCGATGACCCCGCGGCGCGGCCCGCGATCCCGGCGCGCTGCGGCTTCGCGCCGCTCCTCACGAGCTCCGGCGTCGCGCAGCAGATCTCCGGCAACGGTCTGCCCGGACAGCAGCGGCTGCTCGGAAGCGGCCAGCGACCATCCCGGCGACCGATCCTCGGCCGGCTCGTCCTCGTGGCCGCCCGGTCCGGATTCGTCGAAATCACGGGGAGCCGAAACCGGAGCACCCGGCCGCCGCCGGGCCGACCACGCGGGGAGACCCCGGCCCGCGTCGGCGCCGTTGCGACCGCCCGCGAGGCCGTCGGGCGCATCGGCCCCGTCGCGTCCCGGCTTCGCACCGTTGCGGCGCGGCAGATCCGCGCGGCCCGGGGTGGGGTACTCGGGGGCACCGAATTCGCGGCCTGCCGGAGCGCCGAATTCGCGGGGCGGCGAAGAAGTTTCGGGCGGGCGTGGCGGCGCCCAGGCAGTAGTCGGCGGCGTGGCGTCGGTTCCCATCCCGCCCCGGAACGGCGGCACCATCACGGTGTTGCGCTCGTCGGGCTCCGGCCGATGCCGGCGCCCGGTCCGACCCGAATCCACCGGCGCTTCCGGAGCGGCGAACGAACCCGCCGCCTCCCGCTCGGCCAGCGCCTCCCGCAGTTCGCGGCGGGCGCGGCGGCCGGTGGGCGCCGGCGCGGAATCCACGCCGTACGGGGCGGGAGCGCCCTCAGGCGCGGCGTGCCGGGTGGAATCGGGCTGGGCGTCGTATCCGGAAGCGCCGTATCCGGGAGCGTCGAATCCGGGTGCCGCGCCGAACTCGGGCGCTGAGCCGTATCCGCCCGGCGATTCGAACGAGGCGGACGGTAAACCGCTCGCCCCGTATCCCGGCGAGTCCCAGGAGTTCGGCGCGCTCGGCGCCTCCGGAGCGGCGGCCAGCGGATCGTAGAAACTGATCGGGCCGGACAGCGGTGATTCGGCTTCGTACCCGGGTACCGAGAGCTGGAAGTCGGGCATCGGTTCCGGATCCGGCTCGGCCTCCGGGGCGGCGTGCGAGGAGGAACCCTCCCGGACCGCCGGCAGGTCGCCGGTCAGGTCGGTGACCGCGATGCCGCGTCCGCCTCTGCGGCGCCGCCCGCCGCCCGACGCCGGAACTCCCTGGCCGTTGCGCGCCAGCAGTTCGGCGACCGACAGCTGGGTCGAATCCTCACTCATGCCGGCTCCTTTCCGATAGACCGCTGCCCGAATCGATCATCCCGATACGGCCTCGGTCGGGCCCGGCACTCCGATGGGCCGAGTACTACCCGGACCCGGGTCGGTACCCGGGTCGGTATCCAGTTTGCGCAGGATCAGTCCTTCGCGCAGCGCCCACGGGCAGATTTCGAGCGTATCGAGGGACAATGCCCGCATACTCGCCTCCGCCACGAGCGCGCCGGCCACCAATTGCTGGGACCGGTCGGAACTGACACCTTCCAATTCTGCGCGATCGGCGGCGGTCATCCGAGAAATGAATGCGATCAACTGCCGCAGACCGGAACTGGTGAGACTACGCCGCACGCGCGGTCCCGCGGCCGAAGGGGCGGCTCCGGTCAGCCGGGCCAGCGAGCGGAAGGTTTTCGAGGTGCCCACCGCCAGATCCGGGCGCCCGACCTCCAGCAGTTGTTTGGCCGGGATCACCAACTCGGCGTCGAGCCAGTCCCGCAGCACCGCCACCCGCCGCTTGCCCGGCGGATCGCCGTTCAGCCAGTCTCTGGTCAGCCGGCCCGCGCCCAACTGCAGCGACAGCGCCGCATCGGGCGCCTCGTCGCAGCCGTTGCTCATCTCGAGCGATCCCCCGCCGATGTCGAGGTTCAGAATGCGCCCCGCACTCCACCCGTACCAGCGCCGCACCGCCAGGAACGTCAGCCGGGCCTCGTCGACACCCGACAGCACCCGCAGATCGACACCGGCGCGCGCGCGGATCTGCGCCAGCACGGCATCGGAATTGGCCGCCTCCCGCAGCGCCGAGGTCGCGAAGGGCATCAGCTCCACGCAGCCGGAAGTCTTTGCGATACTGGCGAATTCGGTGATCGTCTTGGTGAGCTTGGCCGCGCCCTCGGGCGTGATGCAGCCCGCGTCGTCCATATTCTCCGACAGCCGCAGGGTGGCCTTCGTCGAGCTCATCGGCATCGGGTGCCCACCCCGATGCGCGTCCACCACGAGCAGGTGGACGGTATTACTTCCCACATCGAGAACACCGAGCCGCACATGAATACGGTACCGGGGACGGTGCGAGCACCGGAGGACGAATCCGAACTCCCCCGACCCACCAGCCCGGGAGTGGGGCTCGAGCGGGGAAGCTGTTAGCGTCTGGCGATGTGACCGCAGGAGCATCCGCGCCCACCCCCTTCTCGCCGGACACGGCGCCGACCGGGCTGCGACCAGCTGCGAAGATCGATCCGGCACCGGAGGTCGATCTCGACTTCCTGCGGGAGTGGATCGAATTCGTCGATCCCGCAAACGCCGAGCATCTGATCGCGGCCGACCTCACCTGGTTGCTGTCGCGCTGGACCTGTGTCTTCGGCACGCCGGCCTGCCAGGGCATCATCGAGGGCCGCCCGGACGACGGCTGCTGTTCGCACGGCGCCTTCCTCAGCGACGACGACGACCGCAAGAAGCTGGCCAAGGCCGTGAAGATGCTCACGCCGCAGGACTGGCAGCTGATGGACGAGGCGCGCGACCGCGACGGCAAGGTCCGCAAGAAGCTGTATCTGGAAGAGGACGAACTCGACGACGAGCCGGCCATCCGCACTCGCCGCTACGAGGGCGCCTGCATCTTCCTCAACCGTCCGGGCTTCGCCGGCGGAATCGGCTGCGCCCTGCACACGATGGCCCTGCGCAAGGGCATCGAGCCGCTGACGGTGAAACCCGAGGTGTGCTGGCAGCTGCCGATCCGGCGCACCCAGGACTGGGTCGACCGGCCCGACGGCGAACAGATCCTGCGCACCACCATCACCGAATACGACCGGCGCGGCTGGGGCCCGGGTGGCCTGGATCTGCACTGGTACTGCTCGGGTTCGCCCGACGCGCATGTCGGCAGCCGCCCGGTCTGGCAGTCCTACGCGCCCGAACTGATCGAATTGATCGGGCAGCCGGCCTACGACGAACTCGCCCGGCACTGCCGCCGGCGCGAAGGGCTGGGATTGATCGCGGTGCATCCGGCCACGACCGCCGCGCGCGAGAAGACGGAAACCGACCCAGCCGGGAATATCTGATCCGCCAACCCATTTCGTACGAATATGGGTATTGCGCCGGATACGCCGGCATCCGAGTCCTCCGTCGCCGAGACCGACTCCGCGGGATCCGATTCTGCGGTATCACGCCCCGGCGCACCTCGAATCCTGTTGATTTCCGGAAGTACCCGGCCGGGATCCACCAACACCGCCGCGTTGCGCACCTTCGCCGAAATCGCCGCACCGGAATGCACCGCGGAATTGTTCACCGGATTGGTCGATATTCCGGCCTTCGTTCCCGGTGACCAACCCGCCCCGCCGGCGGTGCACGCGTTGCGTGAGCGACTCGCGGCCGCCGATGCCGTGGTGTTCTGCGCGCCCGAATACGCCGGCTTCATTCCCGGCAGCCTGAAGAATCTGCTGGAGTGGACCGTCGGGGCCGCGGATCTGCACGAGAAACCGGTGGCCTGGATTTCGGTGGCGGCCGCGGGCCGCGGTGAAGGTGCGATCACATCGCTGCGCACGGTGCTCGGATATGTCGGCGCGGTGGAAATCGAATCCGCGTGCCGGCGAATGACGGTGCTGGGCAGCATGATCGGGGCCGACGGAACGATCGCGGACGCGACGGTGCGACAGGCTCTCGCCGAATCCGTCGCCGCGATCGGCGCCTATCTCTCGGCCGCGGCCGCGTCGCGGGAATTGTGAAGTATCTCTGTACGGTCATCGCCTCGCCATGCGCGCTTCACATACCCGTGATAGGCATAAACCATGATGAGGAAATTCTTGGCTACTGCAGCACTCGCCGCCGGTGCGGCCCTGACGCTGGCTCCCGCCGCGCACGCCGATCCCGCCACCGATCCGGCGCACTACTCGCTGCAGAACGACAACTTCGTCGTCTACAACGACCCGGCGGTGCTGTCCGCGAAGGAGAACGGCAAGCAGGTCATCGTGAGCCCCTACGGCACCTCCCGCCCGATCGCGTGCCACGACGACACCGCGCCGCTGGACGACTGCTGGCAGCGTGACGACTTCGGCTGGTTCCAGCTGCAGAAGCAGGAGCTGCCGCAGATCGGCACCGCGTGGGTGCACGTCGTCTAGCCGACGGCAGCCGACGTCGATTCGACAAGTCGATTCGAAAAGTCGATACGGAAAAGCCGCGAGACCCGTCGGGCCTCGCGGCTTTCTCGTTTCCGCGGCTTCCTCGTTTCCGCGGCTTCCTCGTTCCGGCGGCTTCGCCGTTCCGGCGGAATCAGGCCTCGAGCTTGTACCCGAGCCCGCGCACGGTCACCAGATGTTCGGGCTTGGCCGGATCGGCCTCGATCTTCGACCGCAGCCGCTTGACGTGGACATCCAGGGTCTTGGTGTCGCCGACGTAATCGGCGCCCCAGACGCGGTCGATCAGCTGGCCGCGGGTCAGCACCCGGCCGGAATTGCGCAGCAGGTATTCGAGCAGATCGAATTCCTTCAGCGGCAGCGTCACCGACTTGCCGTTGACCTGCACGGTGTGGCGGTCCACATCCATGCGCACCGGGCCGGCCTCGAGCACGCCGCTCTCGCCGGACCCGTCCATCTCCTCGCCGGCGCCGCGGCGCAGCACCGCCCGGATGCGGGCGATCAGTTCCCGTGAGGAGTACGGCTTGGTGACGTAGTCGTCGGCCCCCAGTTCCAGGCCGACCACCTTGTCGATCTCGCTGTCGCGCGCGGTCACCATGATCACCGGCACACTGCTGCGGGTGCGCAGCTGCTTGCACACGTCGGTGCCGCTCATCCCGGGCAGCATCAGATCCAGCAGCACGATATCGGCGCCGGAGCGGTCGAATTCCGACAGCGCGGATGGCCCGTCGCCCACGACCGTGACCTCGAAGCCCTCCTTGCGCAGCAGGAACGCGAGCGGATCGGCCAGCGACTCCTCGTCCTCGACGATCAACACACTGGTCATCGGGTTGCCTCCACACCGTTTTGTCCGGTCCGCCGGCGCGGACCGTCGTCGTTCTTGCCCACCCCGATTGCGGTGGGGCTCTTCCTCTCCGCCGGGGCGGCGGAATTCTGGTTGCCGGATTCGACCGCTGGAATACGCAGCGTGAACGTGGAACCGGTGCCCAATTTGCTCCACAACGTGATTTCCCCGTTGTGATTGGCGGCCACGTGCTTGACGATAGCCAGCCCGAGCCCGGTTCCGCCGGTGGCGCGCGAACGCGCCTTGTCCGCGCGGAAGAAACGTTCGAAAACCCGTTCCTGGTCTTCCTTGGCGATGCCGATGCCGCGATCGGTGACCGCGATATTGACGTGGCCGTTGCGCAGCGAACGGCTCACCGACACGTGCGAACCCTTCGGCGAATAGTTGATCGCGTTCTCGACCAGATTCGACAGTGCCGTCACCAGCAGAGTTTCGTCGCCGAGTATCTCGAGCCCGCTGTTGGCGTCGGTGCTGACGGTGATTCCGGCGGCCTCGGCGGCGGTGCGGGACCGTTCGATCGCGGCATTGACCACCGTGTCGACGTCGACCGCCTCGAGCTGCGGCAGCTTCTCGGCCCCCTGCAGCCGCGACAGCGCGATCAGCTCGGTGACCATCTTGCCCATCCGGTTCGATTCGCTGACCAGTCGCTGACCGAAATGCCGCACCGAATCCGGATCGTCGGCCGACTCCAGCATGGCCTCGGCGAGCAGACTCATCGCGCCGACCGGGGTCTTGAGCTCGTGGCTGACATTGGCGACGAAATCGCGGCGGGTGGCCTCCATACGGGCCTGTTCGGAGTCGTCGTCGGCGAACAGCACGACGAAGTTCGAATCGCCGCGCGAGAGCGGACGGGCCACGCCGCGCACGGCGATACTATTGCGGCCGGGCAGCGGATTCTTCAGCGTCTGGTCGAACTCGACGTCCTCGCCGGTCGCGATCACCTTCTCCACCGCCGCCCAGGCGCGTTCGTCGAGCAACCGGTTGCGGACCAGGCCCAGTTCCTCGGCGCGCGGGTTGACCAGCACCACGTCGCGATATTCGTCGACCACGGCGATGCCGCTCTCCGAGGCCAGCACGATCAGATCCAGCACCTGCGACATGGTCAAGCCGGATTCGGCCGCGCGGCGCTCGGCTTGCCGGGCGTTCATGTACGGGATGACCAGGCCACCGACGGCCAGACCGACTACGGCCGCGAGGACTGCAAGCAGCACGGCCTGGGGAACGCTCACATAGAGAATCGTACGGTCGCGGACACGTACTCCAAACCCGGGTTGACGAAGTTTCGCGCAGGTCACGGCTGATTCCGCGATCGTTGGCCGGGTGTTCACACAAAGTTGGCCGAGCCCCGGATCGGCCTCGACCGGCGGTTTTCGGCCGCATGGCAATGGTCGCGCGGACAGTTTGCCTTGCGGCACCGCACATCTGGAGGCCGCGCGAATCGCGCGTGAACACCTCCGGCGTGTCGGTCGGCCCGCGTCGCCCGGCCTCGCGGCGTATGCCGGTTGTGAGGTGCGCCTCAATTCCGCGCCGCGGGCACCGGCGGGAGACGCGCCGCGCGCACCGGCGGAAAACGAAAAGTCCCGGGTACGTACGCCGTTGTACGTTCCCGGGACCGTCGGGGAGTCCCCTACCGGATCACCAGCCGGAGTCTCCCTTGACCGGGATGTTCACGAAACTCGGGGCGTTCGGATCCAGTTGCAGATGCTCGGGTTTCAGGCCGGTGTCGGCGAGCATCGGCGCGATCGGCAGGCCCTTGGGGAAGTTGCCGGCGAACACGTCCACCCGCAGCCGATGGCCCGGCGCGAGGACGGCCCGGGTGGCGGGCAGGGCGATATTCAGCTCGGTGACCTCACCGGGAACCGTGGGCAGGCGCTTGTCCAGCGAGGTGTAGGCCCGCGGATCGGTGTAGTCGCCGTTCTCGGAACGGGCGCTGTTCGCCTCGTCGACCTCACGCAGCGAGGCCATCAACTGTCCCGAGGACAGCACCGTCGACTGCCCGTCGGGCGCGACGTCGTTCACCGTCACCGTCCAGTAGCCGTCGGCGGCGTCCTGAACCGTGTTGAGCCGCACCGCGATCGGGCCCGAGATCGTGGTCTCGCCCGCGACCGGCGCACTGGTGAAGGTGAGCGCGTCGGTTTCCGCGATGCGCGAGTCCGCGGCGCAGCCGTTGATGATCGCGAGCACACCGGCGGTGGCCTGCGCGGCATCGTTGGAGCACACCGTGGTCAGACCGGGCGCCACCGTCAGACGCGTCGGCGCACCGGTGAATTCACCGGTCAGCGAGCCGTCGTAGACGCTGTTCGCGGTGCCGCTGCGATCAGCGGACAGGTACATGCGGCGGTACTTCGCCGCCTCCTCGGCCGGCGCCGACGGCCCGAAACCGCCCTGGGTGACCCAGCCGCCGCCCTGTTCGCGCAGCGTCACCGGACCGTAGGTGTCGATGCCGTTGTCGATTCCCTTGAGCCACTTGTCGAACCACGCGCGCTGCAGGACGTCCAGCCGCGGCGGCAGGCCGGGCTTGCCGTACTCGTTGCCCGAGTTGAGGTGGTAGGTGTTGCCCATGAACAGCTGCTTCTGCCCGGGCGGCAGCGGGATCTGGTTGTAGATCTTGGATTCGGAGTAGGTGAACAGATCGTGCCAGCCGCCGGTGACGAAGGTCGGCACCTGAATTCGGCCCGGATCACCGATCCACGCCTGCCGTTGCGCGGACATGTCGTTCAACATGTCCTTCGCCCGCGGATCGAGGGTGTTCATATCGGTGTTGGTGTAGGCGTTCAGCAGGACGTCCATATAGGTGTACGGATCGCTGATCCGGTCGTTCAGCCAGGCGGTGTCGAATTTGCCGGTCACGATCGACTGCACGTCCGGGACCCATTTGAGGGTGTTGATCGCGGTGAGCCACAACGGAATGAAGTTGAAGCCGAAGCCGCCGCCGGGGGCGAGCACATCGTCGACCAGATCGCTGCCGGGCACCACCGGGAAGATCGCCTTCAGCGCGGGCGGCTGCTTCTCCGCGACCTGGACCTGATTGATGCCCGAATAGGAAATGCCGGTCATCCCGACCTTGCCGTCCGACCACGGTTGCCGCGACGCCCAGTCGATCACCTCGACGGTGTCCTGCTGCTCGCGCTGCCGCAACATATCCCATTCGCCCTGCGAGAAGCCGGTGCCGCGGACATCGATGACGACCTGGGTGTAACCGCTTTTGATCAGCTGACGGTCGACGGAGAAGTTGCGAAGCTCGCCGCCACCGAAGGCCTTGGTCAGATCGGTGACCCCGGACAGCGGAGTGCCACTCATATCGATCTGGCGGAACAGTCCCAGCAGCGCGTCGGACAGACCCGGAACCGAGCCCGCGTGATCGGCCAGATTCGACACCAATTTGGTGTAGGGCGTCATGTTCACGACGACCGGGGTGCGGGTGTCGACCGGACGGCTGGCGGCGTCGGCGGGGCGGTACACATTGCCCTTCAGCACCGTGCCGTCGCTCATGGTGATCGGCACATCCCAGTCGATGTGGATGTTCGGATACTGCTGCGGGCCGTCCTGGGTGGCGGTCCACGCGGCGCCGGCGGCGCCACCGTCCGGGCCGGTCGCGACGGGTCCGGCCTGGGCCGGAGTGGCGAAGAACGGGACGGTCACCGCGGCGGCGACGGCGGCAACTGTGGCGCGTAACGCGTACTTCATCGAACGTGATCCGCCTCTCGAAATGGTCGAACGACCGAGAGTGTATCTACTGCGGAGTAAGTTGCAAACCAGCCGTTACAACTTCTGCAAGGAAAAACTCTCAACTTCTCAGCCCCTCATCCACGTCGATGACCAGCGGAAAGTCCCGCGGTTTACCTACCGGAAGTTATCCACACCACTCCCCACCGGCCCGGACGCCACTACCGGCAGTGCAATTCGGGACACGAACCGCCATATGGGCAATTCGATAGCTACGAATCGGCAGAAGAGATGCAGCTCACAAGATACGACGACGCGCCGCGGTCGATGACCACGGCGCGTCGGAAAGTGCGGAGAATCCGGTCTATTTACCGCCCTGGCTCGCGACCGCGGCCGCACCCGCGGCTGCCGCCTCGGGGTCCAGATACTCGGCCGGACCGATCGGGCGCAGATTTTCGTCCAGTTCGTAGCGCAGCGGAATACCCGTGGGAATGTTGAGGCCGGCGATATCCTCGTCGGAAATCGCGTCCAGATGCTTCACCAGCGCGCGCAGTGAATTTCCGTGTGCCGCAATCAGAACGGTCTTTCCGGCCACCAGTTCGCTGGAAATCGTGGACTCCCAATACGGGACCATGCGGGCGACGACATCCTTCAGGCATTCGGTCGCCGGCACGTCGATACCGGCGTAGCGCGCGTCGCCACTCTGGCTGTATTCGCTGTCGGCCTCGATCGGCGGGGGCGGGGTGTCGTAGCTGCGACGCCACATCATGAACTGGTCGTCGCCGTACTGATCGCGGATCTGGGCCTTGTTCTTACCCTGCAGCGCGCCGTAGTGCCGCTCGTTGAGCCGCCAGTCCCGCACCACCGGAATCCAGTGCCGATCCGCGGCGTCCAGGGCGATATTCGCGGTGCTGATCGCCCGCCGCAGCAGCGAGGTATAGACGATATCGGGCAGAATGCCGTGCTCGGCCAGCAGTTCACCGGCCCGTTTGCCCTCGGCGACACCCTTGTCGGTCAGGTGCACATCCACCCAGCCGGTGAACAGATTGAGAGCATTCCATTCGCTTTCGCCGTGGCGCAGCAACACGAGGGTGTACGTCATGCAGGTCATGCTAGCGGTGCCGCGCAGGCGGATTTCAGCTGCGCCGGATCGGACGCTCGCGACCGCCGCGAGCGCGGCCTACCAGCTCACGGTGAGATCGTAGGCGGTCAGAATCGCCTGCAGAGCGGGGTTGATCGGCGGAGGCAACACCTCGGCGCCCGAATCCGCCGATGTGACGAGTCCGTTCGCGGTGTGCGCGAGACCGGTCCTGCGCAGCCAGATGGCCCAGCAGTCCCATTCGCTGCCGTGCCGCGACCCGTAGGCGATGCCGTGCGCGAGGCTGTCGTCGTCGAGAGTGATCTGCCAGATCCGCGTGGAGATCGCCGTGGTGAGCCAGCGCTCGCCGCCGCGCAGTTCGGCGACCGTGACCTCCCGCAGACCGCGCTCCACGAGTGCGATGGGGGCATACCGCGCGATCGCCGACAGGCTCGAGGCCGCCTCGATATCGATGAACCATCCGTGCGTCGGCAGTCTCAGGTGGTAGAGCTTGTATTCACTGAGCCACAACATGTTCAGCTCACGCGGCGGCCGATATCCCGAGCTCTGCCACTCCTCTTTGATCAGCGATTCGAGCTCGTCGTCGGAGGCGACGTCGTCGAAATAGTGGGATGCGCGGCGAGGAAGTTTCGGCTTGAGCGGTGCGAGAAGCTCTCCGTACGCGCCCTGTTCGGTACTGGCGGCGTAGACGGTCTGCTGGCCTTCGACGTCGTAACGGTTCCAGTCCGTTCGTGATTCGTCACTGGAGATCCCGCGCTGGAGCGGATTGAGCGGTCCGTAGGACGGTTTCGCCAGCCGATAGACCTCACGCGAGGCAGCGGGCAGAAGCGCGAAACCGGTCTTGGCGCAGCGCCGAGCATTTCGGGTTTCGCGCACAGACACCGGTCTCCCTCTTCCGATAGCTTCCCAAAGAGGGGAGTTTATCGAAGGCGGGCTTCACCGCGCGCCCCGGTCGACCGAGTCAGTTGTCCGAGCCGTCGACGAATGCCACTGCGGCAGCGATGGTCTCGCGGAATCGGTCCGCACGGATGGCCAGGGCGGGCGACTCCTCGCCCAGTCGCGGATTGGCTCCGATGAACCACGACCGCGCCACATCACTGTCCTCGGCGGTCGCCAGGATGATCCAGCACCGATGCGCGACCTGCAGGCGAGCCAGGGCGGCATCCCTGGGCGTCGGACCTTCGGCATGGGACCACTTGTGCGGCAGCTTGCGGTCTCGGACACCGGCGATCAACGCCACCAGGGTCGGACCCAGATGCTGGACGAGCTGTCGCGCGAGCTCCGCCGGACGCAGCTTGGCCGTATCGACATGACTGGTGATGGCGAGAGCGTTCGCAACGGTCATCGGTCTCAACCCTCCAGTGCACGAGCCTGCCGCAACACGGCGGTGAGATCAGTGTAGCTGAAAATGCCACCCAAATGCAACCACTTCTGCTACCTTATCCACCTCCATATCAACCCAGCACCGCACTCCCGCTAGGACCTCCCTGTTCCATGCGACTGTCGAGAAATACGCGCGGAAGTCACTCCTCGGGGCTGCACAGCCCCCCTTCGCCGCCCAGCGACGCCGACGCCCTGACCGTGAGCCTGCACTACCTGATCTATTACCGGAACGAGTACGAACGCTCCCGCCTGGTCGTCAAGACCCGGGCCAAACGGGTGGTCGTATGGACCGCCGTCGCCAACGGTGTCATCGCCGTGCTCGGTACCGCGGTGGCGGTCTTCCAGGCGCCGTGGATCGGCCTGCTCAGCACGGGACTCGCGGCATCGATCGGCGTGGTCACCGCCTGGGACGGTCTGTATCGCCATCGGGAGATGTGGATCCAGCGCAGTGTCATCATCGGCCAGCTCCAGACCTTGCTGCGCGGCGTCGAACTGCGGCGAGCCCAGCACGAGGATCGCGACCTGCTCGCCCGCGAGGCGATGATCGAACTCAACGCGATCCTCGCCGAAGATCTGGAAGCGTGGACCTCCATGCGCCGAACCCAGCCGCTGGCGCGCGAAGTCACCGACACGGGCAAGGAACGCTAGACCCGTCCTTCTCGAATCTTGTTGATTCGATTACTTTCCCGCCGACTCGACGGCGCTCATGATGACGCCTGATCGCAGAAGTCACCGCGATCGACGGCTATGAGGGAGTCGGCCATGAGCGAACCGGGTGTGGTACCCGACCGGGAAGGTTCGGGGGCATCGGCCCCGGAACCTTCCGTCTTCCGGCGGATCGGCGTCGACTGGTGGGCGGTGATCGTCGCGGGCGTGTTCGTGCTGCTCGCCGTCGCCGACGCCCTGCCGAAGATTCCGTGGTGATCGCCATGGCTACCGAAACGACAACCGCGACAGAGGAATCGGTGAACCTGCGGGGCGCTCTGGCCTATCTGCCGGGCATCGCGCTGCTGGTGGCGGTCGGCTTGCTCGGCAAGTACACCCAGATCCGGGTGAACGACTTCGTCCACGCTCACCACTGGCGCTTCCCCGATATCGAATATGTCCTGTGGGCCATCGTCTTCGGATTGATCATCGCCAATACCGTTGGGGTGCACCGGATTTTCAAGCCCGGTATCGGCACCTACGAATTCTGGTTGAAGGCCGGCATCGTGGCGCTGGGATCCCGTTTCGTCCTCGGGGATGTGGCGAAACTGGGTGGCACCAGCTTCGTGCTGATCCTCATCGATATGACGGTGGCGGGCGCGATCATTCTCACCGTGGCACGGCTGCTCGGCCTGTCCGGCAAGCTGGGATCGCTACTGGCCGTGGGCACCTCGATCTGCGGCGTCTCGGCGATCGTGGCCGCGCGCGGAGCCATCCGGGCCCGCAATGCGGACGTCGGTTATGCCATCGCGGCGATCCTGACACTGGGCGCGGTATCACTGTTCACGCTTCCCGCGATCGGCCACGGCCTGGGGCTGACCGATCACGAATTCGGCCTCTGGGCGGGTCTGGCCGTGGACAACACCGCCGAAACCACCGCGACCGGCTACGCCTACTCCGACGCCGCAGGCAAACTGGCGGTGCTGGTGAAATCGACCCGCAACGCGCTCATCGGATTCGTGGTCCTGGGCTTCGGCCTGTACTGGGCTTCCCGCGGTGAGGCCGACACCATCGCGCCCGGTCTGCGCGCCAAGGCTGCCTTCGTGTGGGCGAAGTTCCCGAAGTTCGTCCTCGGCTTCCTGGCGGTCTCCGCGCTGGCGACCGCCCACTGGATCGACAAGGCGCAATTGGCCAACCTGGCCAACCTGTCGAAATGGGCCTTCCTGCTCACCTTCGCCGGCGTCGGTCTCAACACCGATTTCCGGGAATTGGGGCGCAGCGGATGGCGGCCCCTGGCGGTGGCGGTGGTCGGCCTGGTCGTGGTCGCGACGGTGTCGCTGGGACTGGTGCTGTTCACCGTCCGGGTGTTGCACTGGGGCGTGGTCGACTGACGGACAGCCGGTAGCGGCCGACATTTCTACAAGACGCGCACCCGCGTCCTCCGGGACAGTCATGGCATTCGCCATCGTCCTCAGGAGGAGATATGGAAACTGCCGCTGCCGGCCGAGCGAAACGCGCGATGCTGCTGCTGGTCACCGCGCTCACCGCACTGCTCGTCGGGAATACCGCAGGGGTCGCGACGGCCGCACCGGACGATTCCGTGGACCGGATGGTGCGGCTACCGGATGGCGATATCCACGTCGTCACCAGCGGGGCGCCGAGCGCGCGGGCGGTGGTGCTGATCCACGGGACCGGCGGCTCGGTCTCGTGGTGGGATCCGGTCCTGCCCGCGCTGGCGGACTTCTACGTGGTGCGCGTCGACCTGCTCGGCCACGGCCGGTCGGCCAAACCGGACAGCGGTTACAGCATGGCCGAGCAGGGACATCGCGTCGGAGCGGTCCTCGACCGCCTCGGCGTGCGGAGCGCGATCGCCGTCGGGCACTCCACCGGCGGGTACGTGGCGACCGAACTCGCCGCTCAGCGCCGCGACCTGGTGAGCGCGATCGGACTGATCAGCACCGGGTCGCGCCTGGACGCCTTCACCGACAACGGCCCACTCGGCAACCTGCTGTTCGTCCCGCAGATCGGGCAACCGCTGTGGCCCCTGCTCCCGGATGCCGCCATTCGATACGCCATGAGCAGCGCGTTCACTCGCGACGTCGCGATCCCGCAGCAGCTCGTGGACGACTTCCACGGCATGACCTACCGCAGTATCACCGCGACCTCCGACGCGTCGGACGTCTATCTGCGGGAACGCCGGGAACCGGACCGCCTCGCCGATCTCGGGCTGCCGAGCCTGGTGCTCTACGGCTCCCGGGACCACCGCTGGCCGGCGGCATCGTTCCAGGACTATCGGAGCGTGCCCGGAGTGCGGATCGAATCGCTCGACTGCGGGCACAGCCCGATGATCGAGGAGCCCGGCCCCACCGGAGAACTCCTGCGCGACTTCGCCGAAAAGTACTGAGCCACACGATCGGACGATTCGATGCGAATTCTCGTCTCCGGCGCCGGTATCGCCGGATCGGTGCTCGCGTACTGGCTCACCCGCCACGGCTACTCCGTGACGGTCGTCGAACGCGTGCCGGCACCGCGCAAGACGGGCGGTCACGCCGTGGACCTGTTCCGGCCCGCGATGGACATCTCGGAAAAGATGGGCGTGCTGCCTCGGATCGAGGAGCGCGCCACCGGAACCAGCCGGATGGTTCTGCACCCAGAGGGCGGGCGCGGTCCCGTACGGGTGGATCTCGCCAAGATCTTCGGCGCCACCTCGGATCGGCACGCCGAGATCATGCGCGACGATCTGAGCGAGATCTACTACGACGCCACCCGCGACGACGTCGAATATCTCTTCGGCGATTCGGTCACCTCGATCTCCACCGAGGGCGAGGTGCGGTTCGACCACGCCGCACCCCGCCGCTTCGACCTGGTGGTCGGCGCGGACGGACTGCATTCGACCGTGCGCCGCCTGGTCTTCGGCGAGGAGTCCCGCTTCCGTGTGTTCGCGGGCGCCTATCTCGCGGTGCTGACGCTGCCCGACTCCGGCCTGGACCGTGAACTCCACATCCACGTCGGCGTCGGGCGCACCGCCGGCATGTACGGCGCGCGTCACCTCGGCGACGCCCGAGCGCTGTTCCTGTTCCGCAGCGAGCGCGAACTCGACTGTCACCATCGCGACATACCGCGGCAGAAGGCTCTGCTGCGCAACGCCTTCCGCGACTTCGATCCCGAGGTGTGGCAATGGCTGGACGAACTCGACCACAGCCCGGCGTTCTATTTCGACTCCATCGCCCAGCTGCGGATGGGCAGCTGGTCGCGTGGCCGGGTGACACTCGTCGGCGATGCGGGTTACTGCCCCGGCCCGGCCGTCGGCGGCAGCACCACCCTCGCCGTCGTCGGCGCCTACGTACTCGCCGGTGAACTGGCCCGGGCGGGCGGCGATTACGAACGAGCCTTCCCCGCCTACGAACACGCGATGGCAGATCACATACGCGACAGCCGTGCGGTCGCCTCGAGCGCGGCGAAAACGCTGATTCCGTCCTCCCGCCTCGGTGTCACCGGACTGGTGCAGGCCACTCGCCTGCTCTCCGCCCTGCCCACCGGCGCCGCCCGCACCTTCCTCCGGCTCACCACCACGAGCGCCCGGGTCTACAACTCCATGACCGTGGACGACTACCCGCCGAATGTCCGGAACAGCAGTGCCCTCGGGTAGGCGCCGCCCGCCTCACAGAGAGCATGTGTCGCACATCACTTTCCGATGTGGATGAGTTCCGCCGATCGATACCGTCCACATGAACATGAGCGAACAGAGCACCGCAGCGGTGAAGGGTCCGGCGTCCTACTTCCCTGCCATCGAGAAGAAGTACGGCCGGCCCGTCGAGGAGTGGTTCGAGGTCGTTCGCGGGTCGGAGCTGACCAAGCATATGGAGCTGGTCGCCTGGTTGAAGAGCGAGCACGGGCTGGGGCACGGGCATGCGAACGCGCTCGTCGCGCATGTGCGCAGCATCGACAACGGGTAGGCAGCACGGGCTCGGCCCGACAGCGCGCAGGCGCCGGCCGTCGAACCGGCCCTCGTCCTCAATCGGTCGCGAGAGCCGCCGCGCCCACCAGCGTGGCTCCGTCCGCGATCGGAGATTTCAGGACACGAAGTTTACGGATGAAGCCGAGGCCGGCATGTTTCACCACCGCCGCCCGCAGCGGATCCCACAGCGGGGCGCCGGATTCGGCGAAACCGCCACCGATCACGACACGGTCGATGTCGAGCATCGCGGCGGCAGACGAAATGGCTTGTCCCAGAGCTGTCCCCGCGCGCGACAGCGCGGCCGCGGCGACGGCGTCACCCGCTCCGGCGGAGCGCGCCAGTTCCATCCCGGTCGTTCCCGTCCAGCCCTGTGCGCGTGCCCACCGGACCGAGGACATGCCACTCGCGACGGCCTCCACACATCCGACACCGCCGCAGGCACACGGCACATCCCAGCCCGGTACCACGATATGGCCGACGTGCCCGGCATTTCCGGTGCGGCCCACGAGAACTCGGCCGTCGCTGACGATGCCGCCGCCGATTCCGGAGGAGACCGTCATCGCCAATCCGGAACGGACACCGCGTAAACCACCGACGCGATACTCCGCCAATGCCAAGGCCGCGCCATCGATCGCGAATCGAATATCGGCCTCGGGGAACAATTCTCGCACCGCGGCGACGATCGAGAAGCCATCACGCCACTCGGCAATGTTCAAGGGCGCGGTGCTACCGGCACCGACATCCACCGGGCCGGCGGCGGCGATCCCGATCGAGGTCACCTCGAATTCGCCGGTGCCACAGGTGTCGTCGGCCGATGCGGCAGCTACCACCTGCCGCAGCAGCTCGCGGCAGGCATCCCAGGCTCCCCGGGAAGGCACGTCGACCCGGCGCATGTGCCGCAACAGGGACAGCGAACGGGGTCGCAATGCGGGGTCGTCGTACGGAACTGCCTCGATCGGCGCCGTCGCGACGGCCGCGGCGAGTTTCGTCGCGCCGATATCCACAGCCAGCACGCCCATCTCGCCACCGCCTCCTCAGCGCATCACCCGATCGGATGCACGGTACCCGGCGCCGGACATCGGGCGGGGCGGACGGTCCTCAGGACTCCTCGGTGTCGACCAGATGCTCGAACGCCCGCAGGTTCTTCAGCGATTCGCCACGCGAGACACGCCATTTCCATTCGCGCCGAATGGATTCCGCGAAGCCGAGCTCCAGCAGCACGTTGAAGTCGCCGTCGACCGCCTCCAGGATCTGACCGAAGACGCGGTCCAGTTCGTCCGGGGTCACGGCATGGGTCGCGATACGGCCGACCAGATAGATGTCGCCGACCCGGTCCAGGGTGTAGGCGACACCGTAGAGGCGGCGGTTGCGGCGCAGCAGGTACTTGTAGACGCCCTCGAAGTTCTCGTCGGGCTTGCGGCAGACGAAGCATTCGACGCGCACGCCGTGCTTGCCGACCGTCAGCATGACCGTCGTCTTCAGCTTGCGCTCACCGGGCAGCACCACGACGAAGGTGTCCCGGCCCTCGCGGGTGTAGTCGATCTCGCGCTCACGCACGGTGTCGTCGATCAGCTGCGCGGTCTGCGCGATGGTGTCACTCACCGGCGTACCACTCCCATCCGGCGCCGCCACAGCGCCCGCGACCTGGCTTGACTGCCCTCTGTCAGCAACGTACCCGGCATTCGCGAACGCACACCCCGATGTCCGGCCAACGCCTCGCCGTAGCAGTCGAGCAAACCGTCGGCCGTGTGTTCCCAGGAGAAGCCGGCCGCATGATCCACCGCGGCCGCGCCCATCCGCCGCAGCCGTTCCGGATCGTCGAGCAGGCCGCGCAGGGCCGCCGCCCACTCGTCGGCCCGGTGGCCCGACACCAACATGCCCGAAACACCGTCTCGCACAGCCGTACTCAACCCGCCGACGTCGGCGGCCAGCACCGGCGTGCCACTGGCCTGCGCCTCGATGGCGACCAGGCCGAACGACTCGTTGTAACTCGGCACCGCGACCATATCCGCGGCCCGGTACACCTGCACCAGACGATGGGGCGGCTGCGGCGGCAGGAACGTCACCCGATCCGAGATGCCGAGCGTGGCGGCCAACTCGATCAACGCGTCCGGACGATCCATACCCGTCCCCGAGGGCCCGCCCACGATGAGCACGCGTAGCTTGCGCTCGGGTTCGGCGCGCAGCACCTCGGCCGCCGCGAACACGAGCACATCGGGAGCCTTGAGCGGCTGGATCCGGCCGACGAAGGCCACCACCTGCTCGTCCGGCTCGATACCGAATTCGGCGCGCGCGGCCGCCCGGTCTCCGGGTCGATAGCGGGACAGATCCGCACCCGGCGGCACCACGTCGATGCGCCCGGATTCGGCGCCGTACAGCTCGACGAGCTGGCGGGCCTCCTCCGCGGTATTGGCGACCAGCCGATCCGATTCGGCGATGATCTGCTTCTCACCCACCACCCGCGACAGCGGTTCCGGTGAATCCCCCTCGGCCAGGAATGCGTTCTTCACCGCGGCCAGCGTGTGCGCGGTATGCACCAGCGGCACCCGCCACCGATCCCGGGCCAGCCAGCCCACCTGCCCCGACAGCCAGTAGTGCGAATGAATCAGGTCGTAGTAGCCGGGCAGCTGCCGGGCCTCCTGACGCAACACCTCCGCCGCGAACGGACACAGCTGAGTCGGCAGATCGTGCTTGTCCAGCCCCTCGAACGGTCCCGCCACCACATGCCGCACCAGCACCCCCGGCGCGGCCTCGACCACCGGCTCGTCGTTGGAGGACGTCGCCCGCGTGAAGATCTCCACCTCCACGCCGCGGCGAGCCAGCTGGAGCGCCGACTGCAGCACGTAGACGTTCATCCCGCCCGCATCGCCGGTACCCGGCTGCGCGAGTGGAGAGGTGTGCACCGACAACACCGCGATCCGATGCGGACGTTGATCCGGGCGATAACTCACACACTCCAGTGTGCACGCCTCGACGCGTCAACCGTTACGCGCGCGAGGCTCGAGTGAGCGTAGTCACACCCACCGCTGGGAGGTGGGTGTGCGCGGGATCACCGCAGCGACGCAACGAATTCGGTCAGTTCATCGGCGAAGCGCTGGGGGTCCTCGACGAACAGGCCGTGCTGGGCGTCGTCCCAGAACGAGGTGCGCGACTCGGGGGCCTGTTCGGCGATGTAGCGGCCGTTCTCGACGGGGACCACCGGGTCGGCGGTGCCGTGCATGACGAAGACCGGAACGTCCAGGTCGCGCAGGGTCTCGGTGTTGTCGACGGTGCGGTAGAACAGCGCCTTGCGAACCCGCGGCGGGGTCGCGAGGCTGCCGCCGAACAGGCGCTGGGCGTCCTCGCCCTTGTCCCGGCCCGGCCCGGTGTTGGCGTTGCCGAAGGCGGCGAATCCACGCATCGCCCGGCCGGCGCTCTCCTCGAACACGTCGGGAATGGCCTTCTGCATCGCCGGCCCGGGCTGGGCACCCTCGACGCCCCGGCCGATACCGGCCTGCGATCCGCAGTACACCACCCCGGCCAGAGCGCCGGTGCCGTACGCGGTCAGATAATCGCTGAGCACGATGCCGCCGTAGGACCAGCCCAGCAGCACCGCACCGGCCGTGATGTCTTCGGCGGCCAGCACCGCGGCGACGTCGGCCGCCCAGTTCTTCGGATCGTCGTAGCCGGCCTCGGGCGCACCGGAGTAGCCGTGTCCGCGCAGATCGACGGCGATCACCCGGAACGTCTCGGCCAGAATCTCCGCCGCACGACCCCAGCACCGCAACGTGCCGGCCCACCCGTGCAGCAACACCAGCGGACGTCCCTGTTCGGGTCCGGAGACCTGATACACGATATTGGTTCCGTCCGCGCTGACCACTTCCCGAATCGCCATGCTCGCCAGGCTAACGGGCCGGAATTCCGGCAATGCCCGCACGCTAGGCTCGGTTCCCATGAGCACCCGTCATGCCGTCGTCACCGGAGCGAGCTCGGGAATCGGTGAGGCCACCGCCCGCGAGCTCGCCAAACAGGGCTATCACGTCTACGTGGGGGCGCGCCGGATGGATCGGCTGCAGGCGCTGGCCGACGAAATCGGCGGTACCGCAATCGAATTGGATGTCACCGACGAGTCGTCGGTGCGCCTGTTCACCGATGCGGTCGAACGCGCCGACGTGCTGGTCAACAACGCCGGCGGAGCCAAGGGGCTGGCACCGGTCACCGAGGCCGATCTCGACGACTGGCGGTGGATGTGGGAGACCAACGTGCTGGGCACGCTGCGGGTGACCAAGGCGCTGCTGCCGAAACTGATCGACTCCGGTGACGGACTGATCGTCACCGTCACCTCGGTCGCCGCCCTGCAGCCCTACGACAACGGCGCCGGCTACACCTCGGCCAAACACGCGCAGGCCGTCCTGCACCGCACGCTGCGCGGCGAACTGCTGGGCAAGCCGGTGCGGCTCACCGAAATCGCGCCGGGCGCGGTCGAAACCGAATTCTCCCTGGTCCGGTTCGGCGGCGACACCGAGCGCGCGGCCAAGGTCTACGAGGGCATCGACCCGCTGTTCGCCACCGACATCGCCGAGATCATCGGCTTCGTCGCCAGCCGCCCACCGCATGTCAACCTCGACACCATCGTGGTGAAGCCGCGCGACCAAGCCGACGCCGGCCGCTTCGCCCGCCGCAGCTGAGCCGGGGCGGTGAGCGCTAGCTCCCGCCGCGAACCGGTCCCGGCGCCACCGGAGTCGCCGAGACCACCGGTGCGGGCTCGCCCTGGATCGCCGACATGGTCTTCCAGGTGTCCCAGTCGATGGTCCAGTCGTAGAGGTCGCCGTCGGCGGCGGACAGGGCGATCGATGTGCCGGTGACCTCGACCGGGTCGCCGTACATGGCCGTCGGGAAGTACTGCTGGGCGTCGCTGGTGCTCAGGTTGATGCAGCCGTTGGTGACGTTGGTATTACCTTGCGCGGACGCCGATTCCGGGTTCGCGTGGATGAATTCGCCGTTGTTGGAGATGCGTACCGCCCAGCGTTCGCGAACGTTGGTGTAGAACGGCGGATTCGACATCAGGAAGTCTTCGTACTTCTCGGTCACCACGTGGATACCCGAACGCGTCACATTGCGCGCCTCGTTGCCCTCGCCGTAACTGCACGCGAAGTCGAACAGCGTGGACCCGTCGCGGATCACCTGCACCCGGTGGCTGGGTGCGTACCCCTTCACGATCTGGCTGCGGCCGATGGTGAACTGCGAGGACAGATCCGAGTTGCCGTAGGCGCCGCCGCCCAGGTCCAGGCCGTACAGCTTGGCCGCGAAGGTCACCGCCGTGCCGGGCGCCCAATAGTTGCGCGGACGCCAGTGCGCGCGGGAGCCACCGTTCTCGTCCGGCAGCCAGGCCCAGCCTCCCTCGGCTGCCGGGGTGGTCGTCACAGTCAGCGCCTTCTCGACCGCTTCCTTGTTCTCGACGTGCTTCTTGAACTGCAGGATGATCGGCGCGGCGATGCCGACCTCCTGACCGTCGCCGATGTTGATGGTGGCCGACACGGTCTGCTTGGGGGCGAGGGTGGTGAATTTCGACTCGATCGACACGGGCTTGTTGTCGGTGCCGACCGCCGTGCCCGACCAGGTGTAGGTGACGCCGTAACCGAGCGGCTCGGTGACCGTGAAACTGCTCTTGTCGGGCGACAGGGTGCCGGTGACCTGCTTACCGTCCGGATTGGTCAGCGCGACCCGGTCGATGCGGCCGCTGGCGACCGTCACCGAGACGGGTGCGACCGGGTTCACGTCGGCGGCACCGCCGCCGGGCTCGAATGTCAGCTTCGCGACCGGGCCGGACTCCTTCGGCGCGGACGAACCGCCCCCGCCACTGCCCGAACATCCGGCCACCAGCGCGGCCACAGCCAGCTGGCCGGCCCCGGCCAGTACGGCCCGGCGGCCGGCAATTCCTCGAATGTTCACTTCCGCGAATTTACCGCGCCCCTCCGACAGCCCGGCCCGTTCGCGACGTGGCGCCCGCCACCCCTAGAGCTCGAGCCCGACGGTCACCGGTTCGGGTTCCAGCCTGATTCCGAAGCGCTGTTCGACGCCCGCCCGCACGGTGCGTGCCAGGTCCACCAGGTCCGCCGCGCGGGCAGAACCCCTGTTGGTCAGGGCGAGCGTATGTTTCGTCGACAACCGGACGGGAGCCTCCGGACCTGGGAAACCCTTACCGAAACCCGCCCGTTCGATCAGCCAGCCCGCGGAGAATTTCACCCCGCCCTCGGCGGCATAGGTCGGAATAGTGATATCTCCCACATGTGCCCGGATCGCGTCGAGGACGGCCGGCGCCCGATCCTGCGCCACGACGGGGTTGGTGAAGAACGAACCGGCACTCCAGGTGTCGTGGTCGGCCGGATCGAGCACCATGCCCTTACCGGCCCGCAGTGCGAGCACCGCCTCGCGCACGGCCGCGGCGGGACGGGACTCGCCGTCGGTGGCGTCGAAGGCGCGGGCCAGTTCGCCGTATCGCAGCGGCGCGCTGGCACCGTCCGGATTCACCGCGAACTCCACCGCCAGCACCACCGCTCGATCGGAATGCTTGAGCACGGAGGTGCGGTAACCGAAGCCGAGTTCCTGCGGTGCGGCCCAGCGGATTTCGCCGCTCACGCGATCCAGCAGCCGAATCCGGCGCAGCACCTGGGCCACCTCGACGCCGTAGGCGCCGACGTTCTGCACCGGCGTCGCACCGGCAGAACCCGGAATTCCGGACAGGCACTCGAGTCCGCCGAATCCGGCCGCCACCGTCGCGGCGACCACACCGTCCCAGTCCGCGCCCGCCTCGGCCGTCACGCTGCCGGATCCGAGTTCGACCGCATCGGTGGCGATGCGAACGACCACGCCGGCGAACCCGCTGTCGGCGATCAGCAGATTGGAACCACCGGCGACCAGCAACACCGGAACGCCCGCGGTGTCGAGGGTGCGCACCGTCTCGACGAGTGCCTCCGTGGTGCGACATTCGGCGACCGTCGCGGGTCCGCCGACCCGCAGCGTGGTCAGCTGGGCCAGCGGCACCGATTCGCGCACCCGCGCGCCGGTCGCGCTCAGCAACTCACGCACGTTGTCGAATGCCACCACTCGAGATGTCTGCACATCGAAAGACGGTAGCGTGTCACACCATGGCGACACCCCTGGCGTACACGGCTCACTACGCGCACCCCGCCGCGGCGGTGCGTGCTGCGCTCGCCGACGAGCAGTACTGGAAGGACCGCATCGCGGAGGTCGGCGGGCCCGGTGCGCGGCTGGACTCCTTCTCGGCCGACGGTGATCGGCTCCGCGTGGAGATGGTGCAGACCATCCCCGCCTCCGAACTGCCCCCCGCCATCACCTCGGTGCGCCCGGGCGATCTGATCATCCCGCGTACCGAGAACTACGAGGGCCTGTCCGGCGTTTTCGAAGCCCACGTCGAGGGTGCGCCCGCGAAGGTGCGCGGCACGGTCACCCTGACCGGTTCCGCCACCGCCTCCCAGGCCGTCGTCGACGGCTCGGTCGAGGTGACGATCCCGTTGTTCGGCAAGAAGATCGAGGCCGTGGTGGCCGAAAAACTGCTGGAACTGCTGGCCTCGGAGACCGACTTCACCAACACCTGGATCACCAACCACTGATCCGGGGCCGCGCCGGGGACCAGTACCCTGGTCCCCCATGGCCCGCCGACTGGACTATTCCGCTCGCTATCCGCTGCACACCACCGAAGAGGTGTACGCGGCGCTGTCCAACCGTGCCTACTGGGATGCGCGGATGGAGGAGATGCGCAAGCACTCGCCGAACGAGGTGGTCCACCTGCAGGCCGACGGAGACGGTATCGAACTCGAACTCCGGCACATCCTGCCGCGCGACATGCTGCCCGAAATCGCGCAGACCGTGATGCGCAAGGATCTCGTGATCACTCGCAAGGAGAGCTACGGACCGTTCGGCCCCGAGGTCGAGGGCGAGTTCAGCGCCTCGGTTCCGGCCGGTCCGGGCACGCTGACCGGCACCGTGCGATTGTTTCCCACCGAGACCGGCTGCACCCTGCGCACCTCACCCGTGGCGAAGGTCTTCATTCCGATGCTGGGCCCCAAACTCGAGCAGATGATGCTGGTCAACCTGGTGGACCTGTTCCGCGCCGAAGCCGAATTCACCCAGCAGTGGCTGGAAGAGCAGCGCCCGACGGTCTGAATCTCGTTGTTCCACCGCACGCCCGCGTCACCGCGATGACATCTCGAGCCCGGACCGCCCCGGTGGGCGCCATCACGCGCGGAACCACCGGAATCAATCGGCTGCGCCGCAGCGACCGCTGGCTGACCCACGACCCGCTGGTGGTGCGGCGGCTGCGGTCGGCCGCGGACCCGCTGGTGGTCGATCTGGGCTACGGGGCGAGTCCGGTGACCACGCTGGAGTTGGCGGCCCGGCTACGCCGCGTTCGCGGCGACATGCGTGTGGTCGGTCTGGAGATCGATCCCGCCCGCGTCGTTCCCGATCGCGACGGCGTGCGCTTCGCCCGCGGCGGATTCGAACTCGCGGGCCTGCGACCGGTGCTGGTGCGGGCGTTCAACGTGCTGCGGCAATACGACGAGAGCGAGGTCGCGGGGGCGTGGGCGACCATACTCGGCGGATCGGCGCCCGAGGGACTCCTGCTCGAAGGCACCTGCGACGAACTGGGCCGCCGCTGCGCGTGGATTCTGCTCGACCGCGAGGGACCGATCTCGCTGACGCTGGCCTGGGATCCGTTCACCGTCGACAAACCCTCCGATATCGCCGAACGCCTGCCGAAGGCGTTGATCCACCGCAATATTCGCGGCGAACGCGTGCACACACTGCTGACCGCCGCCGATCGCGCGTGGTCGCATGCCGCGCCGATGGCGGTGTACGGTCCGCGCGTGCGCTGGCGGGCGGCGGCGCAACTGTTGCGGGAGCAGGGTTTTCCGGTGCGGAACTATCGCCGCCGGATGCGTGACTGTGTGCTCTCGGTGCCGTGGGAGTGCGTGCGGCCCGGTTGAATCGGAAGGTCTTCGGACGACGGTGCGCCCTATGCCGCGGCGAGGGCCCGGCGCACCCGCGCGGCCGCGTGCGGCGCCAAACCCGCACTCGCCGAAGCGATTTCGTGCGGAATGCAGCGATGGATGGCGACCGCGTCGGCGACCACCTCGTCCAGCGCACCCTGACCGATCCCGGTCTCGGCGAGATCGAGGACGGTCCGCACGGGTGTGGTCACCAGGAACGCACCGGCCGATTCCACATCATCGCGGTGCAGCTCGCGGCGCAGGACCACCAGCCGGGGCGCCGCGGGCGGGCGGCCCGCACTTACGGACAGGTGCAGGAAGCGCGGGCGCAGCCGGCCCAGGCCGTGCAGTTCGGCGGCACTGTGGTGGGAGACGGCGGCGGCGCCGTCGAACCAGGCCGCCCACATGGCGTATTCGTCGAGTGGACCGTCCGGCCAATCGGCCATCCGCAGGATGCCGAGGCCGACGCGGATCACCGAACCGTCGGAGAGGGCGCCGCGGATCCGGTGCTCGCATCCGGCCCGCAACACGATGCGCGTGGTGAAGTATCCGGCGTGCCGGTCGGCGAGCTGGCGCAGCACCCACCACCCTTGCTCGGAATCCCCCGGTCGGCGCGCAGCCGCGGCATCCTCTGCATCGTGCGCGGACATGGGACCAGATTACGCCGGACCGATGTGCCTCATGTCACAATCGGCATGCCTCTGCATGACAAGCCTCACAGGCTCCACAGAGCGGGCTCAGAAAGCTCGGGAAGAATCGGTTGCCATGACCACTCCGGACACCGCGGTACCCGCTCCCGCACCGGCGGGTGAACCCCGACGCCGCAACGGGCGGCGCATAGCACTGATCGTCGGACTCGTCGTGCTGCTCGCACTGGTCGGCACCGCGGCGGGCGCCGAAACCTATCTGCGGCACAAGAATCAGCAGTGCATGGCCTCCCAGGTCGAGAAGGAGCTGGGATCGAAGGTCGATGTGGGATTCGGGCCGAAGCCGTTGCTGTTCACCGCTGTCGACCACAAGGTCCAATACATCACCGTCGACAGCGACGACGCCAAGTTCGGCCCGGCCGTGGACATGAAGGTGCACGCCAAGCTCAACGACATCACCCTGCTCGACGGCGGGCGGGGCGGCGCGAAGGTCGGCAGCAGCTCCGCCGACGCGACCTGGAGCAACGAGGGCATCGCCCAGACCCTCAGCGGTCTCGTCTCCGGCGTGGAATCGGATCCGGCCGGCGGCACCCTGGACCTGAAGGTCCTGGGCGGGATCGCCGATCTGAAGGTTCAGCCGCACATCGTCGACGGCAAGATCGAGGTCAGCACGCAGTCGGCGTCACTGCTCGGGCTGGGGCTGCCCACCGACCTGGTCGACAGCATCGTCGGTTCGATGACGCAGAGCCTGCAGAACTACCCGCTGGGTATGCAGCCGACCAGCATGAAGGTCACCGACAACGGGATCTCGGTGTCGTTGCGCGGCGGGCCGACCACCCTGCAGGGCGGTGGCGACACGGAGATCCGCTGCTGATCGCGGGCCTACTCCGGGAAACCGGCGAGGACATCCGCCGATCGGGACAACCCCAGCCGGGTCGCACCGGCGGCGATCAGTTCGGCGGCCGCGGCGGCGGTACGAATGCCGCCGCTGGCCTTGATGCCGAGCCGCCCGCCCACGGTCTCGTGCATCAACCGGACGGCTCGCACCTCGGCTCCGCCCGCGGGGTGGAATCCGGTGGAGGTCTTCACGAAGTCGGCGCCGGCGCGTTCGGCGGCGCGGCACACCTCGACGATCGCCGCGTCGGACAGCGCCGCGGATTCCATGATCACCTTGAGTAGCGCCCGGTCCTCGACCGCCTCGCGCACGGTGACGATATCGGCGAGCACCGCGTTGTAGTCCCCCGCGATCGCCGCGCCGACGTCGATCACCATGTCGACTTCGGCCGCGCCCTGCTCTACCGCGAATCGAGCCTCGGTGCCCTTCACCAGGGAGTGGTGTTTACCCGAGGGGAAGCCTGCGACCGTGGCGACGGCCAGCCCGGGAGCGGTCACCGGCAGCATCGACGGCGACAGGCACACCGCGTAGACGCCCAGGGCGCGAGCCTCGGCGATGGTGTTCGCGACATCGGCGGCGGTCGCCTCGGGGGCCAGCAGCGTGTGATCGATCATCGCGGCGACCTGGGCACGGGTGTAGGCGGTGGGGGCGGTGTCGGACATGAGGACCAAGTCTGGCACAGCACGCGAATTCGACCACCCCGGACCGGCTTTGCGGCCCGCCGCCCGGGTGCCGTGATCGAACTGCGCGCGACCTGCGAGGATCGTGCGCATGAGTGGCACCGTGTCAGCCGATGATCGGCGTTTCGTCCTGAGCCTGGGCTGTCCCGACCGACCGGGCATCATCGCCCGCATCACTTCGTTCATCGCCGAATTCGGCGGGTCGATCGTGGAGGCCGGTTATCACTCCGATCCCGACACCGGCTGGTTCTTCACCCGCCAGGCCATCGCGGCGGCGACCGTGCCGTTCGGCATCGATGAGTTGCGCGAGCGGTTCACCGTCGTCGCCGCCGAACTGGGCCCGCAGACCGACTGGCAACTGCTGGATTCCGGGCGGCGCCGCCGCGCCGTCCTGCTGGTCAGCCGCGACGGGCACTGCCTGCACGATCTGCTCGGGCGGGCCGCCAGCGGTGAGTTGCCGGCCACCATCGAAGCGGTGATCGGCAACCATCCGGATCTGGGCGAGATGACCCGCGCGCACGGTATTCCGTTCCACCACGTGCCCTTTCCCGCCGATCCGGCCGAACGCGGCCCCGCCTTCGAGCAGGTACGCGAACTCACCGACGCCCACGATCCGCACGCGGTGGTGCTGGCTCGGTTCATGCAGGTGCTGCCGGCCGACCTGTGCGAGCACTGGGCCGGGCGGGCGCTGAACATCCATCACAGCTTCCTGCCCTCGTTCGTGGGGGCGCGCCCCTACCATCAGGCCTTCGCGCGCGGCGTGAAGCTGATCGGCGCGACCTGTCATTACGTCACCGCCGACCTGGATGCGGGACCGATCATCGAACAGGACGTCAGCCGCATCGACCATGCCGACACCGTGCGCGACATGGTCCGGCAGGGCCGTGACATCGAACGGGTGGTGCTGGCGCGCGGACTGCGCTGGCATCTGGAGGGGCGAGTGCTGGTGCACGGGCGGCGCACCGTCGTCTTCTCCTAGCGGGGCCTTCTCGTCACGCGGCGGGCCAAGACCGGGCGCCCTTGACCGGCCTTGGCGGACAACACGATTCAGCATCGTGTTGCCGTCCTCGCCGCGCGGAGCCGGCAGTGCGGCTCCGCTACGACAGGTCTGGTGGCGACTTCCCGATCCGAACGTGGGTCACCAGGATGCACCCGCGCCGCGAGTACGTCCAGCCCCGGCGGGCCGTCGCGGGGCGCTCAGCCCGCCACCGCACGGCGGCCGAAGCGAGTGACCTCGATCAATCGGCGCAGTTCGGCGTTGAACTCCGCGCTCGCTTCGATATTCGCCAGATGTCCGGTGGCCAGGACCGAATAGCGATCCAGATTTCCCGCCGCGGCGAGCTCGTCGGCGATCTTGCGCGACATACTCTCCGGCAGCAGATTGTCGTAGGCGCCGGCCATGACGCTGGTGGGAATGCACAGATTCGCTGCGGCGCCGTGGATTTCGAGTTCGATCAGCGCCACGGCGTACTTCGCCCGCACCAGCGGACGGCAGGAGCGCACGATCGAGAGGCCGAAATCCACCTGGTCCGCCGTGGCGTATCGATTCATGATGCGCGCCTTGAAGATTCCGCGCACCGGGGCCCCGGCCGGGAACGGCACGGGCTGACCGAACAGGGCACGTCCCAGCCAGTTGGGGGCCGGGACGATGTCGTTGAAGATGGGGAGCACTCGCGTTTCGGCGGCGATATCGCCCGCCGTCGTGGTCAGCAGCAGGGCCGCGCTCGCGCGCTGCGCCACCTGTTCCGGGTGGAATTTGGCCCAGGCCTGAATCGTGATGCCGCCCATGCTGTGTCCCACCAGCACGGCCTTACGTCCCGCGGGCACCGCCGCGTCCAGGACGGCGCACAGATCGTCGGCAAGCTGTTCGGCGTCGAACCGGCCGGTTCCCAAGGTGCTGTCGCCGTGTCCGCGCTGGTCGAACGCGATGACGCGGTAGTCGCCGGCGAAGGCGTTGATCTGCGGGTTCCAGTACTCGAGACAGCAGGACCAGCCGTGCACGAAGACGATCACATCGCCGTCGGCCGGGCCGTACGCGTGGACGCGCAGCCGGGCACCGTCGGTGGTCGTGACCGAGAGGACCTCGGGGTCGGGTGCGCAGTTCAACTCGGCCGTGCGGTAGGTGCGCGAACGCATCTTCGCGCGATATCCGCCGGTCAGCGCGCCGATGCCGGTCCGCAGATCGGCAACGTTCTCGGGCAGGTTCACCAGCATGAGCACTCCTTTGTGTCCTACCGCACGTTACCGCGCTAGCAACGGTGCTTGCTAGTGCAAGCAGCGAAGAATTTCCGGTTTCGCACTTTTGTCCGGCCAAGCCGGCCATCAGCGCTGCTCGCACCCCCGCGTAGACCGAATACCCATTCCGCCCAACGGCATTCACGTCCGCCGACGCAACGTCCCACTACCCGCATCTATCGCTCGGCGCCACGGAAGTGCTACGCCGAATTCGCCACGTGATTGCCGAACCGGCTAAGCGGTCGCCTCGCGCAGGCGCCGCGCGACGTAGGTTTCGGCCAGTACCTCGGCGAGTTCGTCGTTGAACGCCTCGTATGCCTCGACGTTGCCCAGGTGGCCGGTCGGCAGTTCGACCAGCTTGCGGAACGCGCCGACCGAGCGCAGTTCCTCGGCCAAGCGCTCGGAGTGCACCGGCGGCGTCATATCGTCCGCGGAACCGGCGATCACCGTGGTCGGCACGGTCACGCAGCGGGTACAGCTCTGCAGGGCCAGTTCGGCCAAGAGGAAACCGAATCGCGAACGCACCATCGCCGGGCACGAGCGCACGATCGCCAGCGCGAAGTCGACCACCTCGCCGGTCGACGTCAGACTCATGATCTGGCGGCGGAAGATCCACTTCACCGGCCCGATCGGCGGGAACACCACCGGCAGGCCGAGCCCGAGGCGACCGACCGGGAACGGCAGCGCGAGCGGACCCCGGTTGAATCGCGGGACCACGGTGGTCTCGGCGATCAGGTCGCCCGAGGCGGTATTGGCCAGCACCACCGCATCGGCCCGCGCGGCGACCTGGCGCGGATACCGGCCGGCCCAGGCCTGAATGGTCATCCCGCCGAGACTGTGCCCCACCAGGACCGCGCGCTGACCGGGACGCAGGGTGGCGTCCAGCACGGCCGCGAGATCGTCGGCCAGCAGGTCGGTGGACAGCGGCGCGGTGCCGGATTCGCTTTCGCCGTGACCGCGCTGGTCGTAGGCGATCACGCGGTATTCGCCGGCGAAGGCGTTGATCTGGGGATTCCAGTATTCGATGCAGCAGGTCCAGCCGTGCGCCAGCACGATCGCCTCGCCGTCGGCGGGACCGTAGCTGTGCACGCGCAGCCTGGCGCCGTCGGAGGCGGTCACCGTCGTCACCTCACACGGCACCGCGGGCGGATTCAGTGCGGGCAGGTCGTAGGACCGGGTGCGCAGGGCGGCGCGATGAGCGGACAGCAGCCCGCGGAGACGCTGCGCGATCCCCGCCACCGTGCTGGGCAACGTTGCCTGCATGAGAACACTCCTTTGTGTGTTACTGATCGATACAGTAACCCGAAGGAGTGGGTGCTTGCTAGTGCAAGCGCGGGGACGGTGGGTTCACCAGCGCGGACCGCGCTGGATTTCGTCGACCTTCGGCCGCACATCGGCCAGATAGATGCCCGTGGCGATCACCGCGGCGATCCCCAGCAATCCGACCGGCGTGCGGGCGAGCAGCAGGAAACCGAGGGCGACCGCGAGGATCGAGACCCAGATGGGTTTGGTGAGCTTGTCCACGGCCGTGAACGCGTCGGCACGCTGCCGAATCGCGTGCACCAGCGCGAAGATGGTCGCAGCCATCGCGGCGAGCCAGAGCAGCCACAGGATTGCACTAGTCAGCTGGTACACAGCACCCATGATAGAAGCAACGCCCGCATGCGGCAGTGTGCATGCGGGCGTTGCGGGATCCGGTACGACCCGGATCCGTGTGACGGTTCCGGATTACCCCTCGGCCGGTTTTCTCCTGCGGCCGAATTACTTCTTGGCCGGAGTGGTCTTCTTCGCGGCGGTGGTGGTGGCGGGCTTGGCCGGCGCCTTCTTGGCGGGGGCCTTCTTCGCCGGGGCCTTCTTCGCCGGGGTGGGCTCCTCGGCGGCGGCCTCGGTGGTCACCGCGACGACCTCGGCGTCGACGACCGCGGCGGCCTCGTCGGCCTCCTCGGCCGCTTTGCCCAGAAACCCACGGGCCTGATCGGACACCTTGCTCAGGACGTCCTCGGCGCGAGTGACGACATCGGTGTAGATGCCCTCGACCTTGTCGAAACGCTCGTCGAAGCCGGGGTTGGAACGCAGCCGGTCGACGGTCTCCTCACCGCGCACGGCCAGATCCGAGTACAGATCCACCAGCTGGCGGTAGTACTGGTCGACCAGCTTGCGCAGCTCCTCCGGGGTGAACTTCTCGCGCAGTTCGGCGAGGTCGTCCGGCAGCTCGGAGGGCAGTCCGGTCAAGCGGCCGCGCAGCGTCTCGATCTGGTCCTGCACATCGGCAGGCAGATTCGACAGGCGCTCGCGAGCCTCCTCGACGCGGGAGTTCACATCGACGGTGGCGGCGCGGTCGCGGACACGGTCGACGATGTCGTTGACCGCCGCGTAGAGCGCGTCACCGGCTCCGACGGTCGCGTAGATCGGCTTGGTGACAGTGACGTTGGGCTGGGTCATGGTTGTTCGTTCTCCTGGCGTGGCGAGATTTCGGTAGTACTGCCATCGGTGGCATGGTGCGGAACCTCGTTGTCCCTTGGGCTTTCGGGTGCACCGCCCCTCGGGCTCTCGGGCACACCGCCCCTGCTCCCCCCTGGAACGCCCCCCTCGGATTCCCCCTGAACGGATTCCGAGACGTTCCCTCCGTCGTCGTTCCCACCGTTTTCGCGGCGGAACGACTCGTAGATGTCCAGGAGCACCTGCTTCTGCCGCTCCGTGATGTCGGTATCGGCCAGCAGTGCGTCCCGCACCGGGCTGTGCTCCCTCTGTTCGAGGTAGCCGGCCCGGACGTACAAGACCTCCGAAGACACGCGCAGACCCTTGGCGATCTGCGTGAGTACCTCGGCGGACGGGTTGCGCAATCCGCGCTCGATCTGACTCAGGTACGGATTGCTCACCCCCGCCAGCTGTGCGAGCTGACGCAACGAGACCTGAGCGGCCTCCCGCTGCGCCCGGATGAAGCCTCCGATGTCGTGCGCCGCGTTGGCTACGCGACCCACCCGGTCTCCGGGAACCGCAGACGTCTCTGCGGTTTCCCCCGTGTTCCGATCAGAAACCTCTGGTTCCTGTGCCATCACACTGCTCACCTTCCGGCGGTTGTACGGTCGATTCTAAATGAGGGTGCTAACTCTTGCAAGCACCCCTGTTAGCACTATTTCGGCAAACTTCCGGCAGCGGTTGTCAGAAGCCTGGGAACAGTAAATGCGATACGGCGTAAATCGCCAGGCCGGCAAGTGATCCGACGACGGTGCCGTTGATCCGGATGAATTGCAGATCGCGCCCCGCCTGCAATTCGATCTTGCGACTCGCCTCATCGGCATCCCACCGGGCAACCGTGTCGCTGATCAGGGCCGCGATCTCGGAACCGTAGTTGGCGACGAGATATCTCACACTGCGTTCGACCCAAGCGTCCACTTGTTTTGTGAGTTCGGGTTCGTCGACCAGACGCTGACCCAACTGCTGTACATTCTCCGAGATCTTGCGGCGCAAGGTGCTGCCCGGATCGTCGGCCGATTCCAGGATCATCCGTTTGGCCGCACGCCAGGTCGCGCGCGCCATTCCGGTAATTTCCTCGCGGCCCATGATCTCGGTCTTCACCCGCTCGGCCTTGGCGATCATCGCCTCGTCGTACTGCAGATCGCGGGCGAAATCCTCGAGAAATCGGTTCGCCGCCAATCGCACCTCGTGATCGGGTTGCGAGCGAATCTTCCAGGTGAATTCCACCAATTCCCGGTAGATCTTCTCCGACAGCAGGATATTGGCGAATTTCGGCGCCCACGACGGGGCATCGCGCATGACGATCCGGTCCAGGGTCTCCTGACTCGCCAGCGCCCACTGGTGGGCGCGCTCGGCCAGCAGATCCAGCAGCGGCTCCTGCCGGTTCTCGGCCAGCAGCTCGGCGAGTACCCGCCCGATCGGCGGCCCCCACTGCGGTTCGGCGATGCGCTTGACGATGGTCTGGTCGATCACCTGCTCGACATCGGAGTCGCGCAGCGCGCCGATCACGGCCCGCAGAATGGTCGAGGACTCCTCCGACACCCGCGCGGCGTGCCGGGGATCGGCCATCCACGTCCCCAGCCGCAACGAGATCTGCGCCGAGTTCACCTTCGTCGCCACGGTGTCGGGCGAGAGGAAATTGGTGCGCACGAAATCGCCCAGGCTGGTGCCGAGTTGATCTTTCTTCTTGCGGATGATGGCGGTGTGCGGAATGGGCAGGCCGAGCGGATGCCGGAACAGCGCGGTGACCGCGAACCAGTCCGCCAGCGCGCCGACCATGCCGGCCTCCGAGGCCGCGCGCACATAGCCGACCCAGCTGCCGCCGATATCGCGCGAACCGAGCCAGCAACAGATCAGATAGACGACCGTGGCCGCCGCCAGGAATCCGGTCGCGACCATCTTCATCTTGCGCAGATCGCGTTTCTTCCCGGATTCGTCCATCAGGTCGGCGAACGACGACGGTGGTTCCGGCGCACCGCGGCTCCCGGACCGTGTGGTATTTCCCACTCCCGCCCGGGTATCGGGATGCGCGTTCGCTTCCGCCAGGACGGGGGCGCTGCCGGCAGATTGCTCCATATCCCCATTCTGGCTGGAATATCGGCGCCGCCGACGTGCGCCCGCTCACCCCGCGGTCCGTCGCCGCCTCGGCCGAACGGCACGCGCCGGGGGCGGGCCCGCTCGGCGAACCGGGAACATCACCTCGGCGAAGGACTTAAGCTGGTGGTGCCCATATCCCCGGATCCAGGAGTCCCCTCGAGCATGACCACACATCGTGCCGCGAGCGCTGCCGTCGACACCCCTGCGGTGCGCCCCGGCCGGGTGGACGGTCGCAAGCGGCGCTGGCACCAGCACAAGATCGACCGCCGAGAAGAACTCGTCGACGGCACCCTCGCCGCTATCCGCAATCGCGGCGGCGATGTCGGAATGGACGAGATCGCCGCGGAGATCGGCGTATCCAAAACCGTCCTGTACCGCTACTTCTCGGACAAGTCCGATCTGACCCGCGCCACCATGGAGCGGTTCATCGAGACCACGCTGATGCCGCGGATCTACGAGGCGATCAGCGACGACGCCGACGAATACCAGCTCGTCCGCAACACTCTGGCGGCCTATGTGCATACCGTCGAGGCCGATATCGACGTCTACCGCTTCATCATGGGCAACGGCTCGACCACCGACAAGTCCAGCCTCGCCGATTTCGAGAAGCTGTTCGCCGACGTGGTGTCGGTCGTGGTGCAGACCAAGGCCTTCGATCGCGGCGTCGACACCGAGGGTGTGCTGCTGTATTCCTACGTCATCGTCGGCGGTGTGCAGCTGGCCACCGACTGGTGGATCAGCAATCGCTCGATGTCGGCCGATCGCATGCTCGACCATCTGGCGATGATGGTGTGGAGTGCCATCGAGGGCATGGTCCGCGCGGGTGGTTCGCCGGAGAAGTTCAACGCCGTGCCGCACGAACTTCCCGAGGCCGACCTGGGCTGATTCGCCCGCGAAGGAATCCGTGCTCGCCGTCTCTGGGCCGACGGCTCACGCTTGGTTACGCTGAAGACCGGCCAGGCGGGGCATCAACGGAGGTCATCAATGGCGAAAGAGCTGCCGACGTCGCGGCTGGCGCGGGGGACGAAACTGGGTGTGGCCGTCGCCGGCAACGTCTTACGTGCGCAGAAGACCCGCCGTTCCATGCGCGGACGCTCCGAAGCGGTGCGCGAGCGGATGGCCGAGGAATCGATGATCCGCGCCACCGAGCAGATGGTCATGGTGCTGGGCACCATGAAGGGCGTGGCCATGAAGCTCGGCCAGATGCTCTCGGTGCTGGATCTGGATCTGGTTCCGCCGGAACATCGCGAGCGATTCCAGCGCCGGCTCGCCGTCCTGCGCGACAGCGCGCCGAAGGTTTCCTTCGAGACCATGCGCGGCGTCATCGAGAAGGATTTCGGCCGCACCCTCGAGGAGTTGTTCGCCGAATTCGACGCCGAACCGATCGCGGCGGCCTCGATCGGCCAGGTCTATCGGGCGCGGCTGCACGACGGGCGCGCGGTCGCGGTGAAGGTGCAGTATCCGGGCATCGATACCGCCGTGCGCGCCGACCTGAAGAACCTCGCGATGTTCCGCCGCGTCCTGCAGTCGGCGATGCCGTGGGTGACGCCGGCGGTCCTCGACGAACTGCGCTTGAATCTCGAGAGCGAGCTGGACTACGTGGCCGAAGCGCATACCCAGCGCGAGGTCGCGGAACTGTTCGCCGACCATCCGTTCATCGTGGTACCGGCCACCATGCCCGAACTGTCGAGTACGCACGTGCTGGTCAGCGAGTATTTTCCCGGTCGCGGTTTCGAGGAGATCCGCCGCTTGCCCGAGGCCGAACGCGACCGGGTCGGCGAGATCATCTACCGCTTCTACGTGGGCTCGCTGTTCACCTTCCACGAGTTCTGCGGTGACCCGCATCCGGGCAATCTGCTGCTCGGCGAGGACGGCCGGGTCGCCTTCCTGGATTTCGGGCTGTTCAACCGGATGGACCCCGAACACGTCCGCTTCGAGGCCACCTGTATTCGCGCGGCGGCCGAGGAACGCGCGGAAGATCTGCGCCAGTTGATGATCGACCACGGCATCATCGATTCGCCGGAGGAGATCACCCCCGAGGACTGCCTGGAGTACGTGCTCGCGGCATGTGAGTGGGCGCTGATCGACCAGGATCTGACCATCACCCCCGAATTGGCCAGCGGCGCCTTCGTGCTGGCGGTCGATCCGCGCGCGAGTGAATACGCCGGGATGAAACAGCAGAATCTGCCGCCGGAGCATCTGTTCTCGCGGCGTGCGGATTTCCTGACGTTCGGGGTACTCGGCCAGTTGGAGGCGACCGCGAACTGGCATCGCATCGCCCGCGAGTGGCTCTACGGCGACGATCCGGTGACCGAACTCGGTAAGCAGCATCACGCCTGGCTGGCCCGGCGCGGCCTGCCGCGCAAACCGGCGAAGCGCTCGGCGCCACGCAAGGCCGCCGGCGGAAAACGAACCAGCACAAAGTAATCGGCCACCACGAGAATGGGATGTGCATGACCGACAGGGAATTCGACCTCGTACTGTTCGGCGCGACGGGGTTCGTCGGCCGGCTGACCGCGCAGTATCTGGCCGAGGCCGCGCCCGAGAACGCGCGCATCGCCCTCGCGGGCCGCTCGCCGGAGAAGCTCACCGCGGTGCGCGACGAACTCGGCGGCGCCGCGGCGATCTGGCCGCTGCTGGTCGCCGATTCCTCCGATCAGGCGGCGCTGGACGCGCTGGCGGCGCGGACCAAGGTCGTGGTCACCACCGTCGGCCCGTACCTGCGCTACGGACTGCCACTGGCCCAGGCCTGTGCGAACGCCGGCACCCACTACGCGGATCTGACCGGCGAGCCGCTGTTCATCCGCGAATGTATCGATCGGTTCGGTGAGCGGGCCGCCGAAACCGGCGCGAAGATCGTGAATTCCTGTGGGTACGACTCGATTCCGTCGGATCTGAGCGTGTATCGGCTCTTCCGGCGGTCCGTCGAGGACAACACCGGTGAACTCACCGACACCACGCTGGTGGCCTGGCTCAAGGGCGGCGCCAGCGGCGGCACCATCGATTCCGGGCGGGCGATGATGGAGGCCATCGCCACCGATCCGGCCAAGGGTTCGGTGCTGTCGCACCCGTATTCGCTGAGCCCGGACAAGTCGATGGAACCCGATGTTGGCCGGCAGTCCGACCAGGCTCTCTCGCGGGCCTCGGCCATCGACCCCAGCCTCGACGGCTGGGTCGCCACCTTCGTGATGGCCGCGCACAACACCAAGGTGGTGCGGCGCAGCAACGGCCTGCTGGGCTGGGTGTACGGCAAGAACTTCCGCTACCGCGAGGTGATGAGCGCCGGGAGCTCACCGGCGGCGCCTCTGGTCGCCGCCGGCCTGGCCGGCGGCATCGTCGCCGGCTTGACCGCCGGTGCGCTGCTCTCGCGCGTGTCGGCGGGGCGCCGGCTGCTGGATCGGATCCTGCCGAAGCCGGGGACCGGCCCCGGCGAGGACGCCCGCCGCAGCGGCTGGTTCACCATGAAGACCTTCGCCGACACCACCTCCGGCGCGCGGTACGTCTGCACCTTCGCCGGGCAGGGCGATCCGGGCTATCAGGCCACTTCGGTAATGCTCGGCGAGGCCGGACTGTGCCTGGCCTTCGACGAACTGCCGGAGCTGGCGGGCATCCTCACCCCTGCCTCCGCCATGGGCGATCCGCTCACCGATCGCCTGCGGCGGGCCGGGCTGACCATCGAGGTCGAGCGGGCCTGAACGACGGATTCGCTTGCGGCGCAGGCCCGTTCACAGGTCCTTCGGTCACAGGTCGTCGGGCAGTGAACGGGTCAGCCGCCACAGCGTGTGCACCGCCGCACCGTCGAGCATGCCGACCTCGTCGAAATAGCGCAGCATCGGCTCGGACAGGAAGCTCATCGTCCGCCGGTACTGCGGGCCGGTGAAGGCCGCGGCGAATCCACGCCGGGGGTCGATGCCCACCGCGCGATAGACCTGCGGATTGACGAGCATCGGATACAGCACCAGCGCGAAGTAGGCCAGCAGGAGTTGATGCGGCAGCCGCTGCCACCGCGAACGCCGGGCCATCCCGCGAGCCAGCGCATCGCGAGCGAAGCCGATGTGCCGCGCCTCCTCCAGTACGTGGATACGCATCAACTGCCGCACATGCGGCTGAATTCCGCTGTCCACCATGGCTTCTCGCTGGCCGCGATCGAGAATCTCCTCGATCAGCAGCGTGCCGGCGTAGACGACCGGGCCGATCGGGAAGTGTTCGGCGACGCGCAACTGCATCCGGTTCAGCGCGACCGGCCGATACGGCGGTATTCCGGTCTTGTCGATGAGCCGCGCGAACATGATCGAGTGGCGCGCCTCCTCACTCAGTTCGGTGAGCGCGTACATCGCGTGCTGCGAGGTCGGATCGCGCGCGACGATGCGCAGCAGATACTTGCTGAGCAGTCCCTCGGCGACGATCCCGAACGACAGCAGGCTCACCAGCTCGTGTTTGCCGAGTTCGATGCGCTGCTCGGGGCTGAGGCGATCCCACAGCGGGGTGCCGTAGAGGGAGATCCGGTGTTCGGGCAGCCAGGCCTTGTCCGGCTGCCAGGGCTGCTCCCAGTCGATATCGATATCGGCGTCGTAGAAATGTTCCGCCGACGAGCGAAGCAGCCGCTGGGCCACGCGCTCACGCCCGTCGGAACCGTCCCCCGCGAAATTCTCGATGTGCTGTGCCATCGGCTTCACCGTCCTGCCGCCCGACCGCGGCCCGCGCATTGTGCTCACGTCGGCGCATTTGCCGACCGATGTGAGCGGTGGCACACTCGATATTACCTATTACTCATTGTCACGGCTATAGTGCGGGCAGGGCGCTCTCGCGCAGCTCAGGAAGGTGATCATGCGGCAACCCGAACCGGATTACCAGGGGCCGGCCGTCGTCGTGCTCGGCGATCGGGAATTCGCCGTCCGGGTGCGGCTGCGCGGCCACTGCCAGCCGATCGACGGCATCTACCGCTGGTACGGACGGATCGATCCGGATCCCGCGCTGGATGCGGCGGCCGGCAACCGCAAACATCGCGTCGAGTTGCGGACCCCGGAAGGCACCGCGGCCGCGATCCTGGGTGATCGCGACTTCTGGGGTCGACTGCGGCTGCTCGGACACAGCGCACCGCCGTATCGGATCTCGACAGTGGACGACCTCGACGCGAGGATGACCCGGTGAATCTCGCACGCCGCACCATGAACAACCCGGTCTTCGCCCTGCTCTACGAGCGGGCGTGGCGGCCGACCAGTTTCCTGCTGGCCACCGGGCGGACCATGCACGCCGATCGCCGTGAAGCGGTGCGCGCCCTGCGCCTCGGCGCGGGCGACCGGGTGCTCGACATCGCCTGCGGGCCGGGCAATTTCACCCACTATCTGAGTGAACACATCGGCGACGGCTATGCGGTGGGCATCGATTTCTCGGTGCCGATGCTGCGGCAGGCCGTGGCCGACAACTCCGGACCGCGAGCCGGCTACGTCCGCGGCGACGCACGCCGGCTTCCGTTCCCCGACAACAGCTTCGACGCGGTCTGCTGTTTCGGTGCGTTGTATCTGATCCCGGATCCGCTGGCCGCTGCCGCCGAGATGATCCGGGTGCTCGCGCCCGGCGGCCGCATCGCGATCAGCACCAGCCATCGCCCGCAGGGCTGGGTGGGTCGGGTGTCGAGCGCGGTCGGTGGCGCGGGCGGGCTGCGCGTATTCGACCTCGACACCTTCCCGAAGCTGTTCGCCGAATACGGATTGGTGGATATCGAACAGGAAGTGCACGGACTGCTGCAGTACGTCAGCGCCCGGGCGGCCTACGCCGCCTGACAGCCGGTGCCTTGAAATATGTGGCGCCACAGTGATTTACACAGCTATACCGCTCATCGATGGGTGCGTATTCACAATGCGTCGCCGCGCGCCGGGCACCGGCCGCTCCGGTAAGCTCGCCGAGGGAAACTCTCGGGGCGGAAGGGGATCATCACGGTGCCGATTCCGGAGACCGGTCAGCATCTGGCGCGCGAGTTGTACGCCGCGGCAACAGGTTCCGGAGCCGAGGTGTTCGAGATCGCCGAGGACACCGCCCGCAATCTCGCGGCGGCCTGCGACCGGCTCGTCGAGGATCTCCACGCCGCCGCCCGCAGCGGTGGCGCGGTCCCGGCCGCGGTGCGCGGCTTCGGCGAACTCGCGTCCGGCCGGGCCCTGGCGCGCGGATTCTCCCGCAAGAGCGGCGAATACCTCGACACCGTCCTCTCGTTCCAGCAGACGGCGCTGCTGTTCAAGGCCGCCTATCTGGCCGCGGGAAAACATTTCGACGAGGCCGAGGCCGCCAACCGCGCGGCGCTGGCGCTGATCCGGCCCGAGCCGGGAGCCTGACGTGGCCGACGCGTCGCGCTTCGATCCGCCCTTCGTCGCGGATCGGGAGGTCTACGGCTCCTACAGCCACCGGCAACTCTGGGAGCTGGTGCACGAGGCACTGGACCCGGCCGCGCTGGGCGAGGCGGCGGCGGCCTGGCAACGGCAGGCGGACGCCGTCGCCGCGGCGTTCCGGACCTTCGCCGACACCACCCACGCCGAATTCGAGCGCTGGTCCGGGCACGCGCGCGCGGCGGCCGAGCCCGCGACGGCGGCCTTCATCGAAAGGGGCGCCGCCGCCGCCGAGGTCTGCACCCGGCTGCGACACCTGCTGGAGGCCGATGCCGAAGCGGCGCAATCCATTCGAGACGCGCTACCGGCACCGTCGAACTATGTCCCGCTGCCCGACCCGGTCGCCGAAGTGGTGCACGGCGGCGCCCGCCGGATGACACACGACATCGCCGCCGCCGCGGCCCTGGCCGACGCCCGCGACATCATGACCTTCCGCTACAACACCACCCTGGCCGCCTCCGGCGATCGGGTGCCGCGCTTCGTTCCCGCACCCCGGCCGGATTCGGGTGGGGGTCACCCGTAGTGAAGTGGGTGCTGACGCCGGACGAGTTCGCCCACGTGTGGGCCACCGAAACCGATCTCGACCGCCGCCCGTATCCGGTGAACATGATCCCGGAATCCACCGTGCGCACCGAAACCGAATATGCCGCACTGGGTTTGCGCACCCGCTACGCGCGCAACACCGATCCGGATCTCACCGCCGCACTGCTGCTGTGCACCCGGCCGGACGCCACCACGATCACCGTCTCCGGCCGGCGCTCCACACCGCCGGACGAGCCGGAACTGATCCTCGCCTTCGCCGCCGTCGTCCACCGGCACGCGGGATTGCTGATCGCGCGGCCCGATGCCGTCACGGTCGCCGTCTGCCATGCGCGCGGGCTGGGCGAACGGCTGGTGGCCGCGATCGGCTCGGCGCCGGCGGGCAGATGCGGGCCGATGCGCGAGCCGCAGCAGGCGGTACTCGACACCGGGACCGACGCCCGGCCCGGCGGCGATATCGGCACGCCGCAGGACCCCGGCGCCGCCCGTTTCCGCCGCACCCTGCGCGCGCCGGTCGACGCGCGCGGATTCATCACCGTCACCGTCGCACCGGACAATCCGATGTCGCCGCCGACGCGGCATCGCACCTGGCTCGACGTCACCGGCGACGGCCGCTATCTGCTCACCACGGCCGCCGAGCTGGTGCTGACCCCGGTCGACGACGCCGAATTCGCCGCGCAGTTGACGAGACTGGCCGGAATCGGCTGACTCGCGACCCGATCACCGCCCGGCTGTCGGGGCCGCCGACCATACTCGACGGTTATGGCGAAATCTCCGTGGACCGAACCTGCCACCACCGCGTTGCGAGCAGCCGGGGTCCGGCTCGATTCCTACGATCCCTCCGCTACTCCCGGATTCACCGGCGACAAGAAACGCGGCGAGAAATTGCTGTCCGCACGCGGCGAGGTGCTGTCGGATCTGCAGGAGATGCTGTTCGCGAACGGCCGCTCCGGTGACCATCGCAACCTGCTGCTCATCCTGCAGGGTATGGACACCGCCGGGAAGGGCGGCGTGGTGCGCCACGTGATCGGCATGGTCGACCCGCAGGGCGTGCGGCATGCCGCCTTCGGCGTTCCCACCGACGAGGAACGCCGGCACCACTATCTGTGGCGAATCCGCAACCGGCTGCCGGCCGGTGGGCAGATCGGCGTCTTCGACCGGTCGCATTACGAGGACGTCCTCGTGGTGCGGGTGCAGAATCTGGTGTCGCGCGAGGTGTGGGAGCCGCGCTACGACGAGATCAACGAATTCGAACGGGAGATCAGCGAGGCCGGCACGACGATCGTCAAGGTCGCGATGTTCGTCTCGCTGGACGAACAGAAACGCCGGCTCGGCGAGCGGCTGGAACGCTCGGACAAATACTGGAAGTACGACCCGAGCGATATCGACGACCGCGCCCTCTGGCCCGAATATCAGCAGGCATATCAGGACGTGCTGGACCGCACCGATACCGAGCACGCGCCGTGGTACGTCGTCCCGGCCGACCGGAAATGGTTCGCCCGCCTGGCGATCACCGAATTGCTCATCGACGCACTGAGCGGCCTGAAGCTGACCTGGCCCGCGCCGCACTTCGACATCGAGACCGAGAAGGCGCGGCTCGCGGCGAGCTGATCCGCATGGAGACACCGGTCACCGCCGGGAAGATTTCGATCGGAATCTCGGGGATCTCTCAGGTTGAGCGGGAATCATGTGGTGCCGAGTGTGCCCGGCGCGGCGGCCCGCTGATCATGCGGCACCGCGACGGCGCGGAGGACGGCCCGTACGATCGCAGGCGGCGCCCGGCCGCACGAGGTCGCACACATACACGTAACACAGGAAAGGCGTGGTGAACTCCGAGGTGAGCAAGAATCCGCGTGGGAAGAACTCGCTGACGGCGATGCGAGGCGGAGATCGCACGCGCACGATCCTGATTCAGGTGGGTGTCGCGGCCGTGCTGATCGCGCTCATCGCGGCCATCGGCATCAGTATCGCCGTCAAACAGTCCAACAAGAACGACACCGGGCCGGTGCCCTCGGTCGCCGCGCAGCCGGCCGCACCCGACGCGGTCACCGGATCGATCACCGACAAGGGCGAGATCAAGATCGGCAAGCCCGGCGCCAAGGTCGACATCCGCGTCATCGCCGACCTGCAGTGCCCGGCCTGCAAGATGTTCGAGAGCGCCAACGCCAAGGCCATCGAGGACGCGGTGAACGCCGGCACGGCCAGCGTTCGCTACAACATCATCGCCTTCCTGGACCAGTCCTCGGGCGGCACCCGCTACTCCTCGCGCGCGGCCAACGCCGCCTACTGCGTGGCCGGCTCCGACCCCACCAAATTCCTGCCGTGGCTGACCACCATGTACGAGCAGCAGCCTCCGGAGGGCGGCACCGGCCTGCCCGACGAGAAGCTGGTGCAGATCGCCCAGGCCGCCGGATACACCGATCCGGCCGTGGCCGAGTGCATCACGTCGGACAAGTACGACAAGTACGTGCAGAAGACCACCAAGGACGTGCTCAACAGCGGCATCAAGTCCACGCCGACGGTGTACGTCGACGGTAAGCAGATCACCAGCTCGCAGCAGCTGATGCAGCCCGACGGTCTGCGCCCGGTGATCGAGGCCGCGGCCAAGTGATCACCGCCCGGCCCCGCCCCGCGTGGCTGCTCCTGCTCGGCACTCTGCTGGGCTGGCTGGCCGCGGTGACACTGACGATCGAAGATTTCAAACTGCTGAAGGATCCGTCCTATCGGCCGTCGTGCAGCATCAACCCGATCCTGTCCTGCGGTTCGGTGATGGCGACCCATCAGGCGTCGGTGTTCGGATTCCCGAATCCGATCATCGGCGTGACGGGATTCTCGGTGGCGGTCACCATCGCGGTGCTCGCGGTCGCCGGTGTCGCCCTGCCGCGCTGGTTCTGGGGCGGGCTGTGGATCGGGCTGATCGCCGGAATGGGCTTCGTCTTCTGGCTGATCTTCCAGAGCCTCTACCGCATCGGCGCACTGTGCCCGTACTGCATGGTGGTGTGGACGATCACGCCGATCTGCCTGGCGGTGGTCACCGATCAACTGTGGGGCGGGGCCCGCGGGATCATGGGCATCATCGCGCAGTGGCGGTGGACGATCGTGGTGGTCTACTACGCGATCGTGCTGCTGCTGGTCTTCCTGCGCTTCCAGGACTACTGGCTCTCGCTGTTCTGATCAGTTGGGCGGGCCGGCGGCCAGCGTCACCGCGAGCGCGCGGTGAGTGCCGTCCGGCTCGACCAGATCCAGCCGGATCACCTCGTCCGGCCGGCGCACATTGAGTGCGGCCTTGAGGCTCCGCGCCGAGGTGACCGGAGTGTCGTCGACCGCGACGATCACCTCGCCGGAATTCATCCCGGCCGCGAAGGCCGGCAGCCCGTAGATCGCCACGTCCACCCGGGCGCCGGTGGGTTTGGCATCGGAGGTCAGCACACCGAGAGTCGCGGTCGGGCCGACGTGGACGGTATCGGTGGGAATGCCGGTGCGGATCTGGCGCACCACGCTCAACGCCCGATCGATCGGCACCGCGTATCCGCTGGCCCGGCCCTCGGAGCGGGACAGTTCTCCCGAGGCGGCGGTCACCACGCCGATCACCGCCCCGGACCGGTCGACCAGGGCGCCACCGGACTGCCCGGAAACCACCGGCGCGGCCACCTCGATCATGCCGATCAACGCCTTGCGCGACAGATCGGCGGCATCGCGCGCGACGATCGAGGCATCCAGCGCCGTGACCGTGCCCGGTGTCGCGGTCGGGGAACCGGTTCCGCCCGCATTGCCGATCGCCAGCGCCTGATCACCGACCCGGACCCCGGCGGAGCTGCCGATGCGGGCCACCGCCAGCGCCGTCGCGCCGGTCAGTGACAGCAGGGCGATATCGGCGTCGGAGTCGTAGCCGAGCACCGTCGCCGGATAGTGCCCGCCGTTGCCGAGATCGCCGACGGTGATGGTCTCCGCCCCCTTCACCACATGGTGGCTGGTCAGGATCTCCCCGCCGGGACTGAGCACGATGCCCGAACCGGCCGCGCCCATCCCGCTGGGCCGGATCGACACGTTGATGTTCACCAGTTCGGGTTCGACCGCCGAGGCCACCGCCGCGGGGTCCATCGGCGGCACGGGCGGGCCGAACAGCGCCGAGGTGGAGTGGCCGGCGGGTACCGCCCAGCGCGGCAGATCGCCGCGGTAGCCCAGAAACGCCGCGCCGACCAGGGCCATGACGAGCACGAAGACGACCGTCGACAGCCACCCGCCGCGAGCCGGACGCGATTGCCGGCCCGAATGCTGCTCGTCCATCGCCGCTCCCGATTCTGCATGCCCGGGGTGGGCTGGCGGAGTTTGTGCTTTTATGTGTACCAAATCGGCGGGGCGCCCGGTATCACTCCTGCAATGCCGCCACCGCGAACATCAGCGCGGCGCCCGCGATCGTGCAGAACAGCACGGCCCGCGACGGCCGGCCCGAATGTGCTTCCGGCAGAATGTCACTCGTTGCCAGATACAGCAGGAATCCGGCGAAATATCCCAGATACAGGCCCGCGACGTCGGCGGGCACCCGGATCACCGTGCCGATGACCGCACCCGCCACCGGCGCCAGCGCGTCCAGGACCAGCAGGGTCAGCGCCCGCCGCCGTGCGTTGCCGTACAGCGTGGGAATGGTGAAGGCGTTGAATCCGTCGGCGAAATCGTGCGAGATCACCGCGATCGCGACCGAGACGCCCAGGGCCGTCCCGGTCTGGAACCCGACGCCGATGCTCAGGCCGTCGAGCATGCTGTGGAAGATCAACCCTCCGGTGGCGACCAGGCCGACCTGGGGAAAGTCGTGGGTGTGGCGGCCGAAATCCTGTTCGTGACCGACGTGGATCGCCATCTCGCGTTCGATGATGTGAATGGTGAAGAAGCCGATCACCGCCGCCACGAGTACCCCGGGCACCCCCGCGACGAGCTGACCGGATTCGGCCAGCGCATCGGGAATCAGGTCGAAGGCGACCACACCGAGCATGATTCCGGCGGCCAGCCCGAGGATCAGCCGCTTGCGCTCGCCGATACGCGCGGCCACCAACCCGCCTGCCAGCGTCGAACACATCGAGAGCAGGGCCAGCAGGATCGCCACCGAATCAGCATCCGATATCGGCGCGAGCCCGCCGAGCACATCCGACCGGCGGGTCGCCTGGTGGGGATAGTTTGCATAGGCAACCATGCGGGGGTAGGCATGAACGCATGACCACAGCTGCCGCGTATTCCGTGTCCGCGCCCGACGGGCGGTTCACCAAGACCACCATCGAACGCCGCGCACTCGGCCCGCACGACGTGCTGATCGATATCAAGTACGCCGGCATCTGCCACTCCGACATCCACACCGCGCGCAACGAGTGGCACGGCACCAGGTACCCCTGCGTCCCGGGTCACGAGATCGCCGGCCTGGTCGCCGCGGTCGGTCCGGAGGTGACCGAGTTCGCGGTCGGCGACCGGGTCGGGGTGGGCTGCATGGTCGATTCGTGCGGACAGTGCGAGCCCTGCCTGGCCGGTGAGCAGCAGTACTGCGTGCGCGGCGCCACCATGACCTACAACGGCACCGTCCCGGAGGAGATCCAGGCCGGCGGCTACACCCTGGGCGGGTACTCGACTCAGGTGGTGGTGACCGACGGCTTCGTGGTGGGCATTCCGGAGGGCATCGGACTCGACGAGGCCGCGCCGCTGCTGTGCGCGGGGATCACGCTGTATTCGCCGCTGCGGCACTGGAACGCCGGTCCCGGCAAGCAGGTGGCCATCATCGGCATGGGTGGCCTGGGCCATGTCGGGGTGAAGATCGCCGCCGCGATGGGCGCCGAGGTGACGGTGCTGAGCCATTCGCTGAACAAGGAGGACGACGGCCGGCGGTTCGGCGCGCACCACTACTACGCCACCACCGACCGCCAGATCTTCCGTGATCTGCGCAACCGATTCGACCTGATCATCAACACGGTCTCGGCCGATCTGCCGATCGACACCTATATGCGCCTGCTGAACCTCGACGGCACCATGGTGATTCTCGGCCTGCCCGATCAGCCGCTCGCGGTGCGGCCGTTCACTCTCACCGGCAACCGCCGGTCGCTGGCCGGTTCGAATATCGGCGGCATCCCGCAAACCCAGGAGATGCTGAACTTCTGCGCCGAACACGGCATCGGTGCGGAGATCGAGGTCATCTCCGCCGATCGCATCGACGAGGCCTATGAGCGCGTGGTCGCCAGCGACGTACGGTACCGGTTCGTCATCGACGCCGCCACCATGTGAATTTCGAGGCGACGCCGGCGTCCGCGCGCTCGGCGTCGTCACCGGACGGCGAAACCGTGCCGTCGCCGGTCGGCGGCAGCGAGCCGGCGGCGGATCGCGCCCCGCTGTCGCCGGATGACGCTGCCGTGCCGCCGACCGGTGATGCTGCCGCGCCTGCGGCCGATGACGCTGCCGCGCCTGCGGCCGATGACGCTGCCGCGCTTCCGGCCGATGACGCTGCCGCGCCTGCGGCGGTGCGGTGCAGCAACTCCGTGAGATTGCGGCGCACCCGGCCCATCTGCGCCCGGCTGTGATCGTTGGTGTCGTATTCGACCTGCACCGTCAGCCGCTCGCCCAGGGTGAAGGCGGTCAGCTTGGGCGGCATCCCGGGCCCCATGGCGAGCAGGTTGTCGCGCACCAGCCGGACCCCTTCGGGGACGATGTGGTCCGGCACCCGGCCGATGTTCGACAGCGCGATACTGGGCTGTTCCGCGAGCATCCGGGCGGTGGCCTCGTCGCGAATGTATCTGCCCGCCAACGCCACCCGTGCGGGGTCGCGACGCTCGAGCGCCGCGCGGACATCGGCGTGCACCACCTTCCCCAGGTCGAACGGATCGGCGGATTCGGCCACCGCCAGGAGCGTGCCCCAGCCGGAGGCGCAGTTGAGCACCGTCTCGTCGGGCAGCCACGGGTCCAGGGCCGCCCGCATATCGGCGGCATAGCCGCAGACCATCGGTAGTGCGCCGACGCCGCTCAGTTCGGCTCGCACCGCGGCCAGCGCACACCCGCTCAGCAGGGCGTTCACCCCGATTCCGGCCGCGCGCGCCGCCGCGGCGAAGGCGGCGGTCACCTCCGGTTCCAGTTCGATCCGCTCGGCGACGAACAGTCCGCGTCCCGATCCGGCCGTGCCGTCGCGCGGCAGGCGCGCGGGCGGCTCACCGATGATCGTGCGCATCGCCGCGAGCAGTTCGGCGACCTCCGCTTCGGAGACGACGGCGGTGAGGTGCTCGTCGACCGCTTGCGGCAGTTCGTGATTCGCGCGCACCGGCAGCGGCGCGCCACGGCGGTGGGCGGTATAGCGCCGCCACATCTCGTCCAGCAGCGCGAAAGCCGAACGGCCGTCGGTGATTCCGTGGTGGATGACGAGCACGATGCGGGTCCGGCCGTCCTCGCGGAACACCCGCGCGAAGAACAAGCCGTCGTCCCACGGTTGCGGCTGATTGACGAAGTCGACGTATTCGATCTCGCCGCCGGGGCTTTCGGTGACCGGGGGACGGTAGCCCTCGACGTGGCGGAGCACGAGCATGTCGCCGTCGTCGACTCGGCCGCAGCTGAGCAGCGGATGTCCGGCGGCCAGTTCGGCGAGCGTCGTGCGTAGCAGTTCGGTGTCGAATTCCCCCTCGACGGTCGATCCGATGAACAGCGCCATTCCGCCGACCGGTACGGAACCGAAGGTGGCGTGTTCCTGGAAGTAACCCGATTCGAAGGGCGATATCGGACGTTGCGTGACCATACCGAGAACCATACAACCGTTTCAAACAGTTGTCACAAACATTTGTTTGAAACATGCGTCAGCGAGCACTTGCTACCCTGCCGACGTGGGAACACGCGAGGATCTGCTCTCAGCCGCCAAACACTGCCTGGCCGAACGCGGCTACGCCCGGACCACCGTGCGCGATATCGTCGCCGCCTCGGGGAGCAACCTCGCCGCGATCAACTACCACTTCGGCACCCGCGACGCCCTGCTCACCCAGGCCATGATCGAATCGTCCGCCGAGGCCGTGCAGCAGATCCTCGACGCGCTCGCCGAGAGCAGCGAACCGCATCCGGCCGAGCGACTGCTCACTTTCCTGAGGCGTCTCATCGCCACCTTCACCGACCAGCGGGCGCTGTGGGCGGCCAATATCGAAAGTCTCGCCCAGGCATTGCATTCCGGTGAGGTCAAGGCCGACATCGCGGCCAGACAGCGCGAGGGAAAAGCGGCACTGACTCGAATGTTGTTGCCCACCAGAGATATCGAGGACGACGACGGCGGTCCCATCGGCGTGCTGCTCTGGACGCTACTCGACGGCCTGCTCGTCCAGTGGTTGCTGGACCCGAAGTCCGCCCCCTCGGCCGAGCAGCTCGTCGCCGGTCTGCGGATCCTCGCCCCGATGCTGTAGCCGCCGGAAAGGACGCGGCCGTCGGCGAATCGCGCCGGTCACGCGGGCCGGCACACGGTCGTCGGCGCACCGGCACCGACGAACCTCACGCGCCGAGGACCACGCGAAACACACTCCCCGTTCCCGTGGTGACCAGCAGCGCACGGTCGTCGGTGGGGATTCTCGAGACCGAGGTGGCCGGCACGCCCAGGTCGGCGACCGTGCAGACCCCGCCGGTGGCCGGGTCGACGCGGACCACGCGAGCGGTCGTGGTCGCGACGTACAGCATGCCGTCCGGGCCCACGGTGAGATCATCGGGCAGGGCGGTCAGCGGGAGAGCGTCGACGGTTACCGAGGCGACGGTCGTCCGCGCCTGCGGAGCGTCGATGGGGATGCGGACGATGCGGCCGTCGAGGCTCTGATAGAGGGTCGCGTAGAGCGAATCACCCTGTGACACAATGCCGTTCACACCGGCGGCGGCCGCGCGTGCGGTCCAGTCCGCGTCGACGGAGCCGCCGGGCCGCACCTTCACCACGCCGTGCGCGGTATCGGCGACATACAGATTGCCCGCCCCGTCGAAGGTCGCGCCGTTGGCCATACCGAGACCGGAGACGTAGACCTGCGGCGCCGGATGGTCGGCGCCGGGATCGAATCGCACCACACCGGAGATGTGCGCGCCGGGCAGCAGTCCGGCCGACGAGTCGCCGAAGACGACGTACAACGCACCGTCGGGCCCGAGCCGGATGGCGCCGGGCGCGTCCACCGGCACCTCCGCGGTGACATGACCCGCGGAATCGTAGCGCTGCACCACATTTCGGAAGACCCGCGAAACCCAGAGGTCGCCTCGGGCGTCGTAGCCGAGGTTCTCCGCGAAATCCAGCAGCGGAGCCGAGGCGGGCAGCACCTGCTCCACCGATGCGGCCCGACAGCCGGGCGCCTCGGCGTGCACCGGGGCGAGCGTGGCCGGAAGCACGGCCGCGGCGCTCACCCACACTGTCGCGAGGACACCCACACCCACGACGTGTCCGACGCGGTTCGCACCGGCCCGGCCGAGCCGAGAGATCCGTCGCCGGCCGCAGTGTGCAGCCCACGGGAACGAACCACCCATCACGGCCCTCCTGCCGCTCGCCTGCGTACCCGTGCGACCGCCTTCGCACCCGGGCGTCGACGCCACCCGGACCGGTCGGCGGGTCCGGCAGAATCCTACGTGCCGCGGTCCGGAGACGCCCGGGCTCGGGCGCACCGACCACACCCGCACAGCCGCCCGCCGCAACACGGTGGTGCAGGCCGCGGTCGACCGCAGTCCGGCTCATATACGTCGCGTGGCTTGTAAGCGACTGTGTACCTTGATATTCCGACGCGCTACGACCCACCGTCCGCGCCCCGCGCGACCCCGCCGGCTCCCGCCCCGATTCGCCGGCACCGAACTCCGCTCCCGACCGCCCCGCACAGCGTAAGGTCGACCCTGGAACCGGTCCGGACGGTCTCTACGGCTGTCACCGCAGGTCGGCCCGGCCGGATCCGTGTCGGTGTTCGGCAACCGTGCTGGAGGTCCTCGCGTGCCCGACCGTGAATCGTTCGACTACATCATCATCGGAGCGGGGAGCGCGGGCTGCGTCCTCGCCCATCGCCTCACCGAGGATTCCCAGGTCTCGGTCCTGCTGCTGGAGGCCGGTCCCGACGACCGTGCCGACGAGATCAAGATTCCGGCGGCGTGGGGGAAATTGATTCGCACCCAATGGGATTGGCGATACGAGACCACGCCGCAGAAACATCTCGGCGGCCAGCGCGCGTACTGGCCGCGGATGAAGGCGCTGGGCGGCTGCTCGTCGATGAACGCGATGATCTTCATCCGCGGCAATCGCGCCGACTACGACGGCTGGCGGCGCGACTTCGGCGCGGTCGGCTGGAGCTACGAGGACGTTCTGCCCTATTTCGTGCGGTCGGAGACCAACACCGGCCTGCGTTCGCCCTATCACGGCACCGACGGCCCGCTGCACGTCGAGAACCGCCGCTTCACCCATGAGCTGACCGATGCCTGGATCGCCGCCGCCGCGGCCGCGGGCCTGCCCCGCACCGACGACTTCAACGGCGCGACGCAGGAGGGTGTGGGCCGCTACCAGGTCACCCATCGCAACGGCCGCCGCTGGTCCACCGCCGACGGCTATCTGCGCCCGGCGCTGGACCGGCCGAATCTGACGGTGCGGACCGAGGCACACGCCACCGCGCTGGTACTCGACGGCACCCGCGCGGTCGGCGTCACCTATCGCCGCCACGGCAGCGAGCACACGGTGCACGCCGAGGCCGAGGTGCTGCTGTCCGGCGGTGCGGTCAATTCGCCGCAGTTGCTGATGCTTTCCGGTATCGGGCCCGCGGCGCATCTGCGTGACCTGGGCATCGATGTGGTGGTGGACCTGCCCGGCGTCGGCGAGAACCTGCACGACCACCCGGTGACCCCGATTCTGTGGCGCACCCGCGGCGTCTCCGATCTCGCCGATTTCGAGACCCCGTTCCGGCTCGCGCAGTGGCAGGCCCTCGGTCGTGGGCCGCTGACCTCCAATGTCGGCGAAGGCGGCGGATTCGTGCGCACCCGCGAGGGCCTCGAGGGTCCCGACATCCAGTACCACGTCGCGCCGACGGCGTTCTACGACAACGGTTTTCACGAGAACATCGCTCCGATGTTCACCGCCGGGCCGACGCTGGTCGACGTGCACAGCCGCGGCCGGTTGCGGTTGCGGTCGGCCGATCCGCTGTGGAAGCCGGAGATAGATCCGGCCTACTTCTCCGACCCGCGCGATGCGGATGCCCTGCTCGCCGGCTGCCGGCAACTGCTCGAGATCGCGCGGCAGCAGCCATTGGCTGCCCACCTCGACCGCTCCTACCTGCCCGAAGACGCCAACCGGATCGACGAGGACGGCTGGCGGGCCCATATCGCCCGCTGGACGCAGACGCTGTTCCACCCCGTCGGCACGTGCGCCATGGGCACCGGCGAGACCGCGGTGGTCGACCCCGAACTGCGCGTCCACGGCGTGAGCGGACTGCGCGTGGTCGACGCCTCGGTCATGCCCCGCATCGTCCGCGGCAATACCAACGCGCCGACCGTCATGATCGGCGAGAAGGCGGCCGACCTGATCCGCGGCCGCACCCCGTCGGCCACCACCGGCACCGCGACGAAGGAGGCCACCCGATGACGACAGTGAACGAGATCCGTGAGCTCGACACGCACGCCACCTTCGACGTGCACGATCCCGGCACCGGCGAGGTGGTGGGCACCTACCCGATCCACACCGAGGCCGATGTCGAGGCGGCGGTGGCCCGGGCCCGCACGGCATTCGACTGGTGGTCCGGCCTCGACTACGCCGAACGGGCCCGGCGCCTGGCCGGATTCGCCGGACTGCTGGCCCGGCGGATTCGGCAGCTGGCCGCGGTGATGCACGACGAGACCGGTAAGCCGTATTCCGATGCCGCGCTCGAGGTGGCGCTGAGTCTCGACCATCTGAAGTGGGCGGGCCGCAACGCTCCGAAGGTGTTGGGCCGCAAGAGCGCCCGGGTGGGACTGCTCACGATCAACCAGGCGGCATCGGTGGAGTACAAGCCGCTCGGCGTCATCGGCGTGATCGGCCCCTGGAACTATCCGGTGTTCACGCCGCTGGGTTCGATCGTGTACGCGCTGGCGGCGGGTAACGCCGTGGTGTTCAAACCCAGCGAATACTCCCCCGGTGTCGGGCGCTGGCTGGTCGACATGTTCGCCGAGGTCGTCCCGGAACAGCCGGTGCTGCAACTGATCACGGGCGAGGGGCCGACCGGTGCCGCGCTGTGCCGCTCGGGTGTCGACAAGATCGCCTTCACCGGCTCCACCGCGACGGCCAAGAAGGTGATGGCCGCCTGCGCCGAGAGCCTCACGCCGCTGGTCGCCGAATGCGGTGGCAAGGATGTGCTGCTCGTCGACGCCGACGCCGATCTGGACGCCGCGGCCGACGCCGCGCTGTGGGCCGGAATGGCCAATGCCGGCCAGTCCTGTATCGGCACCGAACGGGTCTATGTGCACGAGCGCGTCTACGACAGCTTCGTCGACACCCTGGTGACGAAGGCGAAACAGCAACGCGCGGGCAATGATCCGGGCGCCAAGATCGGCCCCGTCACGATGCCGAAGCAGCTCGACGTGATCCGCCGCCACATCGAGGACGCCGTCGCGCGGGGCGGACGGGCGCTGACCGGCGGCGCCGACTCCATCGTCGGGCAGGTGGTGCAGCCGACCGTACTGGTCGACGTGCCCGAGGACGCCCCGGCCGTCACCGAGGAAACCTTCGGGCCCACCCTCACCGTCGCGAAGGTGCCCGATATGGATACCGCGATCGCCCGCGCCAACGACAGCCGCTACGGGCTGTCCGCGGCCGTGTTCTCGAAGGCACGCGGGCGGGAACTGGCCGACCGGCTGCGCACCGGGATGGTCAGCGTCAACGCGGTTTTCACCTTCCCGCAGATTCCGTCGCTGCCGTTCGGCGGTGTCGGCGACTCGGGCTTCGGCCGCATCCACGGACCCGACGGCTTGCGTGAATTCACCTACGCCCACGCCGTCGCGCGGCAGCGCTTCCCCTCGCTGCTCGCCCTGACGACCTTCGATCGCACACAGAAGGCCGACGACACCATGGCCACTCTGATGGCGCTGCTGTTCGGCCGGCACTGATTCACACAGCACGAAGGCCACGTCCGGCGCGGAGCCGGGCGTGGCCTTCGCCCGTATACGACCTGTGTGGACTACTTCCCGGTCTGCTCGTGCAGTGCCTTCTTCGCGGCCTGCTGCGCGGCGTCGACCTGCTTTTCGAACTTGCCGCTGGTCTGCTTGTCGACCAGATCGCCGACCTTGTCGATCACCGGGTCGAGTTTGTCGGCATTCTTGGCCGCCAGGTCGGCTGCCTTACCGGCGGCATCCTTGAGCTGGTCGAACATACCCATGAGCGGTTCTCCTGATCTCGAAACAGTATTCGTAGGCTAACGCCTATTCAGCCGCTTCGGCGCGGCGCCGCACCCGGCGAGCCGCGGCGACCATATTGCGCAGCGACGGGTCCAGCTGCCAATAGTGGCGGGTCTTCAAACCGCCGTCCGGATTCGCCCACAGCCGCTGCGGTGACACGGCTTCGGCTGCGGCGGTGAGCAATTCGTCGATCTCGTCGATGTCCGGAATGCGCGCCGAACGGCTCTCGTACACACCGGGACCCACGCCGTGGCTCAGGCCGTGCCCCTCCTCCACATCCTCGGTCAGCGCCTTGAGCACCCATTCCAGGGAGCGGGTCGCGACGATGGCGGTGACGTCGGCGTCGAGTTCCTCGATGGCACGCACGATTTCGGAGCGGGCCGAGTAGGCGATATGGGTGTGGATCTGAGTGTCGGGGCGCACCCCGGAGGTCGCCAGCCGGAACGCGTTGACCGCCCAGCGCAGATATTCGGTGCGCCCGTCGGGTCGCAGCGGCAACAGCTCGCGGACCGCCGGTTCGTCGACCTGGATGATCGCCACGCCGGCCTTCTCGAGATCGGCCAGTTCGTCACGGATCGCGAGGGCCACCTGATCGGCGGTCTCGTACAGCGGCTGGTCCTGGCGCACGAACGAGCGGGCCACCATCGTCACCGGACCGGTCACGATGCCCTTCACCGGCTTGTCGGTGAGCGACTGCGCGTAGGTGATCCACTCCACCGACATCGGCTTCGGCCGCGACACGTCGCCGTAGATGATCGGCGGCCGCACACACCGCGAGCCGTAGACCTGCACCCAGCCGAAGTGGGTGGTGGCGAAACCGTCGAGCAGTTCGGCGAAGTACTGGATCATGTCGTTGCGTTCGTGCTCACCGTGCACGAACACATCGAGGCCGATGTCCTCCTGCAGGCGGATGGTCGACTCGATCTCGGCCTCGATCCGCTTGCGGTACTCCTCGTAGGACAGCCGGCCTTCGCCCAGGTCGTAGCGGGCCTGGCGCACCGCGTCGGTCTGCGGGAAGGAACCGAGCGTGGTCGCCGGAACCAGTGGCAGATTCAGCCGCTCCCGCTGCGCCTCGGCGCGCACCTCGTAGGGTTCGCGCTCCCGCATCTGCGGGGTCACCGCGTAAACCCGTTGCCGCACAGCATGTTTCTGCTTGAAGTGCACCGAGGTCGGCCGCTTGGCCCACTTCGCCGCGGTCTCGCCCCCTTCCCCGCCGCGATGCACCTCCGTCAGCGCCTTCGCCAGCGAAACGACCTCGAGCACTTTCTGTTTCGCGAAGGCGAGGCGGTCGGCGACATTGCCCTCGATGTCGTATTCGACCAGCAGGTCGTAGGGCACGTGCAGCAATGTGGTCCCGGTGGACACGACGAGGTCCGGGCACACCTTCGACAGCGCGTTGAGGTATTCCAGGGTGACCAGCCGGTCGGCACGCCAGACGTTGGTGCCACTGATCACGCCGGCGTAGAGCCGCTTGCGCCGGATTCCGGGAATCTCGGCGAGTTCCTCGGGCCGGGTGCGGTGGCTGGCCAGGTCGAGCCCGATCGCCTCCACCGCGGTACCCGCCAGAATCCGCACGGCCTCGGCGAAATCGCCGTACTGGCCGGTGACGAGGATGCGCGGACGCAGCGCGGACGTCGACAGCCGCTGATAGGCCCGCTCGAACGCGGCCAGTTCCTCCGGGGTGCGCTCACTGGTGAAGCACGGCTCGTCGAACTGCACACAGGTGGAACCGCGCTTGGCCAGGATCTCGAGCAGCTGTTCGTAGACCGGCAGCAGCTTGTCCAGCAGGGTCAGCTTGTCGAATTCGGTTTCACCCGGCACCTGCCCGGCCTTCGACAGCAGCAGCAGCGACAGCGGGCCCAGCACCACCGGCCGCAGTTCGATACCGCGGTCCATCGCCCGATCCCACTCCTCCAGCAAAGCCTCGGGATGCAGCGAGAATTCGGTATCGGCGTCGAGTTCGGGCTGACGGTAGTGGTAGTTGGTGCCGAACAGCCGGACCAGCTCCAGCGGCGGCAGATCGGGCCGGCCGCGTGCCATCAGGAAGTAGAAGTCGAGCGGGTGCAGCTGTTCGCGATACGGCTCGAACCGCTTCGGGACCGCGCCGAACAGCAGCGCGTTGTCGAGGATGTGGTCGTAGAAGGAGAAGGTGTTACCGGGTACCTGCGTCAGTCCGGTCGCGGCCAGCTCGGAGAACTGGGTGTCCTGGATGTCGCGCCCGACCGCGAGCAACTCCTCGCGGGACAGGGTGCCGTGCCAGTAGGACTCCAGTGCGCGCTTGAGCTCCCGGTGCGGACCGATCCGCGGGTAACCCAGGATGCTCGATCCGAAACCGTCGGTGACGTTGACCATGAGCGGGACTCCCTTTCGAGCTGCGGTCGAGGACCTTACTGCAGCTTATGCCTGTGTTTTTCGGCCTCCGCTTCGCTCCGGCGTGTTCGCGGCCCCCAGGGCTCGTCGTTCGGGCACCACTGCTTGCTCCTTCGTCGCCTACGCAGCGGCACCCGAACGACGAGCCGGCCGCGAACGGTCGCTCGTAAGACTCGCTCCGTGCCGACCGAGAAGTCGACAAGCACGATTCCCGTCAACGGTTGGCGAGTCTTGCGGGGCGAAGCTCTGTCGAGAGCCCGATCGGTCAGCGGTTGTACTGGTAGAAGCCCGCTCCCGTCTTCTTACCCAGCAGCCCGGCCTCGACCATGCGCATGAGCAGCGGCGGCGCCGAGTAGAGCGGCTCCTTGAATTCGGCGTACATGGAGTCGGCGATCGACTTCACCGTGTCGAGGCCCACCAGGTCGGTCAGGGCGAGCGGACCCATGGGGTGGGCGCAGCCGAGCACCATCGCCTTGTCGACGTCTTCCTTGGTGGCGAAACCGGATTCGACCATGCGGATGGCCGAGAGCAGGTACGGCACGAGCAGCGCGTTGACGACGAAGCCGGAGCGGTCGGCGGAGCGAACGACCTGCTTGCCGAGGACCTCACCCGCGAAGGCTTCGGCGCGCGCGGACACCGCTTCGCTGGTCTTGAGGGTGGTCACGAGTTCGATGAGCGGCAGCACCGGCACCGGGTTGAAGAAGTGCATGCCCACGACCCGCTCGGGGTTGTTGGTGGCGACGGCGATCTTCATGATCGGGATCGAGGATGTGTTGGAGGCCAGCACGGCATCCGGGTCGGTGACGACCTTGTCGAGTTCACTGAAGATCGCGGTCTTGACGTCTTCGCTCTCGACGACGGCCTCGACGACCAGTTGCCGGTCGGCGAAGTCACCGAGGTCGGAGGTGAACCGCAGCCGCCAGGCGGCCTGTTCGCGCTCCCGCTCGGTGATCTTTCCGCTGCTCACACCGCGATCCAGCGATCGCAGGATGCGGGCGCGGCCGGCGGCAGCCAGTTCCCGGGTCTGTTCGAACACGAGCACATCGACATGCGCCCGGGCGCAGACCTCGGCGATTCCGGCGCCCATCTGTCCGGCGCCGATGATTCCGACGCGCTGAATCTTTTCGCTGCTCACGTCCCGCTCCTGCTGGTTGTGTGGCGGTGGATTGGGTGAAGGGACTCGCACCCTTCGGTCACTTCAGTTATAGGGAAAAGCCCTCCCCGCCGGGGCTGTTCGACGGGAAGGGCTTCGGACACTCGTTGCAGGAGTGCCCATGTCAGGTGGTGAAATACCCGGTTCTTGCGAAATCGGACAACCGATTTCGCAAGAACATGGGTAACTCACCGGGTACGGCCAAAACTCGAGGCCATACCCACCGCCGGCCGCGTACACGACCGGCGCGGCTCCCAGTCTGGCTAAAAGACTCGGAGAGGCGGACCAGCCTCAGTGGAACTGACCCTCTTCGGTGGAGCCCTTCAGGGCCGCCGTCGAGGTGTTCGGGTCCACGGTGGTGGCGATGGTGTCGAAGTAGCCGGCACCGACCTCACGCTGGTGCTTGATGGCTGTGAAGCCACGCTCGGCGGCGGCCTTGAACTCGCGCTCCTGCAGGTCGACGAAGGCGGTCATGCCCTCGCGGGCGTAGCCGTAGGCCAGGTCGAAGGCCGCGTAGTTGAGCGAGTGGAAGCCCGCCAGGGTGATGAACTGGAACTTGAAGCCCATCGCGGCCAGCTCGCGCTGGAACTTCGCGATGGTGGCGTCGTCCAGGTGCGCCTTCCAGTTGAACGACGGCGAGCAGTTGTAGGCCAGCAGCTGGTCCGGGAACTCGGACTTGACGCCCTCGGCGAACTTCCGCGCGACCTCGAGGTCCGGAATACCGGTCTCCATCCAGATCAGGTCGGAGTAGGGGGCGTAGGCCTTGGCACGCGCGATGCAGGGCTCGATGCCGTTCTTGACGTGGTAGAAGCCCTCGGCGGTGCGCTCACCGGTGATGAACGGACGGTCGCGCTCGTCGACGTCGGAGGTGATGAGGGTGGCGGCCTCGGCATCGGTGCGGGCGATGACGACGGTCGGGGTGTCGGCGACGTCGGCGGCCAGGCGAGCCGAGGTCAGGGTGCGGATGTGCTGCTGGGTGGGGATCAGCACCTTGCCACCGAGGTGGCCGCACTTCTTCTCCGACGCCAGCTGGTCCTCCCAGTGGGTACCGGCGGCACCCGCGGCGATCATGGCCTTCTGCAGCTCGTAGACGTTCAGCGCGCCACCGAAGCCGGCCTCACCGTCGGCGACGATCGGCACGACCCAGTTGTCGACGGAGGTGTCGCCCTCGACCTTGGCGATCTCGTCGGCGCGCAGCAGCGCGTTGTTGATGCGGCGCACGACCGACGGCACCGAGTTGGCCGGGTACAGCGACTGGTCCGGGTAGGTGTGGCCGGACAGGTTCGCGTCACCGGCGACCTGCCAACCGGACAGGTAGATGGCCTTCAGGCCGGCACGCACGGCCTGCACGGCCTGGTTACCGGTCAGAGCGCCGAGCGAGTGGATGTACTCGCCCTCGGCGTTGACGCCCTCCCACAGCAGCTCCGCACCCCGGCGGGCAAGCGTGTGCTCTTCCACGACATTGCCCTGCAGCTGCACGACCTGCTCGGCCGTGTACTCGCGGGTGATGCCCTTCCAGCGCGGGTTGGTGTCCCAGTCCTTCTGGATCTCCGCAGCGGTCTTCGGGGTGCCGACGTTCGACATCTGATGACTCCACTTCTTCGTTCGGTCTCGGTTGCCCCGCTCGCCGGACATCCGCGCCGACTACGGGTCGCGATGTCCGAACTCTGCTGGAGCGGCAATTTGCAGGGTTGCTATGCCCAACGGGTGTACTTCCACACGATGGCACAACTAAAAATTGCCGTCTACCTGTTGCAAGTGTGAATCTCCGCTAGCTTTGCGGGGGTCTTTGCTAAGCCTGCAAAATTTGCCTGTTAATTGCACGCCCCACTTCTACTGGCGAGTAGGGCTGACATGCGGTTTTACGTAACGCCCGTACTGTTTCAGTGAGCCTTACCACCACGACGATTCGGGAGCACGCATTGCCGACTGTGAGGACCTTCACAAGCGAGGGCAGCCGCCCTCGGTGTGCGCCGCGCCACTCCCGGCTCCGTACGATTCGGACATACCTCGGCGGCCCGGCCGACCGGCTGCGACACTGATCGTCGTGCCCCGGGGGTCGGCACCGGAACCCGGAAAGGAACACGATGCGCACACTGTGGACCGCGATCGCGGGCGTCGCCTGCTCCCTGACACTGGCCGCGACGGCCGCCGTGATCGAGGCGCCCGGCGCCGCGGCGGACACGCCGGCGGTGCAATCGGTGGAGCCGCTGTCCGCGGCGGCGACGCCGCCCGGCTCCGTCGATTCCCAGCGCATCCTCTATACGACGAGCACGGTCGGGAACCAGCCGACGGTCGCGAGTGCCGCGGTGTACTTCCCACCGGGACCGGCCCCGGCCGGTGGCTGGCCGGTCGTCGCCTGGGCGCACGGCACCGTCGGCCTGGGTGACAGCTGCGCCTACAGCGTCGCCGGCCCCGGCGATGTGGAGCGGGACTGGGCCTATCTGGGCACCTGGCTGAAGCAGGGCTATGCGATCGTGGCCGCCGATTACGCGGGCCTCGGCACGCCCGGCGACCACCCGTACCTCAACGGCGTCGTCGAGGCGCACAACGTGGTCGACGCCGTGCGAGCCGCCGTCGGCCACTATTCGCAGCTGTCACGCAAATGGGTGGTGGTCGGCCAGTCGCAGGGTGGCGGCGCGGCGATGTTCACCGCGCGCTACGCGACCGAATTCGGCGGGCCGGAGCTGGACTACCGAGGCGCGGTCGGCACCGGCGTGCCGGCCTATATCGAGGACATCCTGATGCCACTGGGCCCGGGCATCCCGCCGGTGAAGCTGAGCCCGCACACCACCGGCTACGTGCTCTACATCCTCAACGGCCTGCGCACCACATTCCCCGAACTCGGCATCGAATCCTTCCTGAACGACTCGGGCCGGTACTGGCTCGACCGCGCGAAGGACGAATGTCTCCTTCCGCTCGGTGACGATCTGGCCACCGCCGGTGTGGTGATCGGCGATCTGTTCACCCGCCCGTTGGCGCAGATTCCGGATCTGCACGGTTTGCTGGCCGGATACCTCGGGTTGCCCGAAACCGGTTACGACAGGCCGCTTTTCATGGGCCAGGGCCTGCGCGACACCGATGTGATCACCCCCGAGACGCTGCGCTACGCGGGAGTTCTGACCGCCAACCGGCAGCCGCTGACCTTCCGGGTCTATCCCACCGATCACAGCGGCACGGTCAACGCCTCACTGGTCGATTCGTTGCCGTTCGTTCGCGGCCTGTTCGCCTGACAGGACAACCCGGTCGGTTATTCGGTTGTGCTATGTCACAGCCGGATTCCCGCGCCGATCGGTGCCCGTCGGGGAATTCCCATTACCGACACGACGCCGCGCACGAGAGCGGTTATCCTCGCCCTCACGTGTGACGATCTGGCGACGGGACGCGACGACCGGCGGGCCCGCCCACTCGCGCACGCTGATCGGGAGCATGTGATGCGTGACATCGTCGAGGACCTGCTACGGGTCTGGCACAGCGGCCGCACGGGCGGCCTGGCAACCCTGGTCCGCTCCTTCGGCAGCTCCCCCTTACCGGTGGGCTCGGCGATGCTCGTCGACCCCGACGGCGGTGTGCACGGATCGGTCTCCGACGGCTGCTACGAGGCGGCCGTCTACGAGGCCGCGGTGGAGGCCGCGCGCACCGGTCACCGGGAGTTGCGGCGTTTCGACGCGACCTCCGGATTCGAGGTGAGCGCCGAATGCGGGACCATCGACGTGTTCGTGGAACCGTTCTCCCGCAACGACTTTCCGGAATTCGCGGCGGTGGCCGGGGATATCGCGCGGCACAAGCCGGTCACGGTGTTCACCGTCGTGTGGCACAGCGATCCGGAGGTGATCGGCCAGCATCTGGTCACCGACCGCCGACACAACACCGAGCTGGTGTCACTGCCGGAATCGGATGTGTTCGTCTCCTCCCACACCGCGCCGCCGCGACTGATCATCTTCGGCGCCAACACCTTCGCCGCCGCCTTGACGACGCAGGCCCGGCTGCTGGGCTATCGGGTGACCATCTGCGATCCGCGCGAGGCCTTCGCCGTTCCCGCGTCGTTCCCGGGCGCGGAGGTGGTGGTGGACTGGCCGCACCGTTATCTCAACGCCCAGGCCGGCGCCGGGACCATCGACCGGACCACCGCGATCGTCGCCGCGACCCAGGACCCGAAGTTCGAGATCCCCTTGCTCACCGTCGCGCTGCGGCTGCCCGAACTGGGCTATCTGGGTGCGCTCGGCTCGCATTCGGCCCACGACCATCGGCTCGAGGCCTTGCAGGCCGGCGGATTCGGCGCCGACACACTGGCGCGGTTGCACGCGCCGGCCGGCTTCGACATCGGCGCCCGCACTCCGATGGAACATGCCGTGGCGATCGCGGCCGAACTGCTCGCGGTGCGGTCCGCGGGGTCGCGCCGGACCCCGGCACACGCCACCGCTGCCGCCTCCTGATCGGCGCCGCGGGTCGGCGACTTCTAGGGTTCGAACCAGTCACGTGCCGAACGTCGCAGCAGCAACCCGACGACCAGCACCGAGACCACGGGACCGAGCCAGCCGGGCGGGCGGCCCACGACGATCGAGGGCACGGTCCACAGTGCGTTGAGAATGGCGAGCAGCACCGCGCCGATCCGGATGCTCGCGCCGACGGCGCCGAAGGCCAGAGCGACCGCGCCCAGGACCCAGCTCGCGATGAACGACAGCCCGGTGATCAGCGCGACATGCGAGCCGGACAGCCAGCCCGCGGTGACGGTGCAGCCGATGCCGACCGCGGCCAGTCCGAGCGCGAGTACCTGCGCCGCCCGAACCGCGAAGGGCATCCGGTAGGCCGATACGTCGTCGGCCGGCGGTGCGGCGACCGGGTCGGGAGCGGACTCCAGGGCGGGGCCAGGGCTCGGGTCGGTGTCTGCGACCGGCTCGGGGGTGGCAGCGGGGTCTGGTGCGGGGTCGGGCATCAGCTCACCTCTTCCGGAACTCCGGTTCGACGATCCTGATGTTTCGGCGATCCTTGTGTTTCGGCGGTCCGGGGCACCGGACATCGGCCCTCGGCGCGCGGACGACGACGAAGCCCGTTCGAAATGTACCGCTCTGCGCCGCCCCGGCCTCCGCATACGCACGGCGCGGCGAAATCCGTGCGCGGCCGTGTGACCCGATGCGGTGCGCTCCGAGGCGGTGTGACCCGACGCCCCGCAGCGCCCGGCCGGCAGTGTCAGCGGTCGCCGGCCGGATCGGCCAGCTTCTCGACCACGACCTGTGCGAGCACCCGCTGCCGCAGCGACAGGTCGATCTCGCCGGCCACGGCCATCACCACCGCCGCCGCCGAGGTGGCAACCGCGTCGGCGAGGATCGCGGGCCATTCCGGCCGGTCGGGTCCGGCCAGCGCGGCGATCACCGCGGCGGCCGCGGCATCACCGGCGCCGGTCGGATTACCGGACAGCGGCTCGGACAGGGCAGCCGACCACGCGCCCTCCGGTGTCACCGCGACCATGCCGTCCGCGCCGCGGGTCACGATCACCGCTGCCGCGCCCGCGTCCACCGGCACGGCGGCCGCCGCGGCCACCTCCTCGGTCGTGGTCGGGTGCGCGCCGGTCAGTCCCGTGAGTTCGTCGAGGTCCGGCATGAGGATCACCCCGGGCACCCGGGCGGCGGCCTCGAGGGCGAGACCGTCCACATCGCAGATCACCGGAACTCCGGCGTCGATGCCGATGCGGGCGAGGTCGGCGGGCAGCGACGCGCGTACGCCGCCGGGCAGCGATCCGGAGACGACGATGCCACCGGCCTCACCGACCAGCCCGCCCACCCGCACCAGCAGTTGATCCACCGCGTCCGGATTGGTGAGCCGTGCCCCCGGTTCCCACAGCGAGGTCGCCGAACCGTCGTGACATTCGCTGATCACGACGGTGCGGCGCACCCACGGCAGCGCGTGCACGAAATCCACCGGCAGTTCCCGTTCGGCCGCCGCGGAGAACGTGTGATCGGCGAAACCCGTTGCGCGCGAATACTTCCCGATCTGGTTGAGCACGCGTGTGACATTGATGCCCTTACCGCCGACACGCTGCTCGACGGACGAAACCCGATGCGCCCGTCCGGGTTCGAAGTTCTCGACGCGATAGGTCATATCGTAGGCCGGGTTCAGCGTCACGGTCAGAATCACCTCAACCACTGTCCTCGCCGCAGCACCGCACGCAACTCCAGATCCGAATCCACGACCAGTACGTCGGCGGACATCCCCGGCCGCAGATCACCGACCGCCGTCGCGCCGATCGCGGCCGCCGGGGTGGCGGCCGCCGCGCGCACCGCGTCGACCAGGTTCACACCGCATTCGTGCACCGCCCAGCGCAGGCACTGCAACTGGGTCGCGGTCCCTCCGGCCAGCGCACCGCCCGGCACCCGCGCCACCCCCGCCTCCACCCGGACCGCCTGCGGTCCGAGACGGTAATCGCCGTCGGGCAGGCCCGCGGCCTGCATGGCATCGGTCACCAGCGCCACGCGGTGCCGAGCGGTCGCGAAGACCAGTGCCGCGAAACCGGATTCGATGTGCACGCCGTCTCCGATCACCTCCACCACCACATCGCCCGCGGCCGCGGCCACCAGGGCGGCGGCGACCGCGCCGGGCGAGCGATGATGCAGCGGCGCCATCGTATTGGCCAGGTGCGTCACCAGCGTCCCGGACCCGCTGGGCGCCAGCGCTTCCCGGAACCGTTCGTATCCGGCATCGGTATGGCCGAGCGCCACCACCACGCCGTGCTCGGCGAGTTGCCCGGCGGCAGCGGCGAATCCGGGGCGTTCGGGCGCCAGCGTCATCACGCGCAGATATCCGCCCGCGGCATCGAGCAGGCGCCGGATCAGGCCGGGATCGGGGTCCAGAAGATAGCGCGGATCCTGTGCCCCGCAGCGTCTTTCGGACAGAAACGGTCCTTCGACGTGAATTCCGGCTATCTCACCGCTCGTAGCCACCTCACGCAGCGCCGCGACCTGGGCCACCATCGTGTCGGGTGCGGCGGTCACGATGCTCGCCAGTACCGTCGTGGCTCCCTGCCGATGGTGATAGCGCGCCGCCGCGCGGGCCTGTTCGGAATCGGTGGTGTCGAATCGGTGGCCGAATCCGCCGTGGTTGTGGATGTCGACCAGGCCGGGCAGCAATGTGCCGAGATGCGCCGGTGGTTCGGCGCCCCGATTGCCGAACGTCCATTGCGCGAGCGGCCGCACCGCCTCGATGCGCCCGTCCAGCACCTCGATCACCGCATCGTCGATGATCCCGGTCGAGGTGACCACGCGACCGCGAAGCACCGGCTGTCCGCCGTTCATTTCAAGCCCCCCAGCCGGGCGTACCGGGCCGCGCCGACGAGCCCGGCCCGTGCGCCGAAGGCGCCGGCGACGACCTCGGGCACCGGCGCCACCCGCACCAGCCGCTCCAGTCGTGCGCGCAGTCCGTCGATCAGCACCGGCCCGGCGCCGGCCAGTCCGCCGCCGATCACGATGCGCTGCGGGCAGACCGCGTGCACGACGCCCAGGAGTCCGTCGGCCAGTGCGGCGATCGCGTCGTCGATCACCGCGCGGGCGTGCGGGTCGTCCGGCGCGGCCGCGAAAACCGCTTCGGCGCCGTCGATGTCGCGACCGGTGCGCTCGCGGTAGGCCCGTGCGATGGACGGGCCGGAAGCCAGGGTTTCCACACAGCCGATATTCCCGCACGAACACCGCCGACCGTCGCGGCGCACCGGAATATGCCCGTATTCACCGGCCTGCCCGGCGCCACCGCGCACCAGCCGGCCACCGACGGTCAGCGCGCCGCTGATTCCGGTGCCGAGATTCACCACCAGCACGTCGTCGACGCCGCGCCCGGCGCCCAGGCGCCACTCCGCCCAGCCGGCCACGGCCACATCGTGTTCGATCAGCACCGGGAATCCCCACCGGTCCTGGAAGCGGCTGCCCACCTTCACATCTCGCCAGCCGATATTGCTGCTGAACACCGCCACCGACCGTGCGGCGTCGACGATGCCCGGCAGCGCGATCGCCCCGCGACGCAGGCCGGCCCGCGTATCGGAGGAGACCTCGGCCAGCAATCGGTCGCCGAGTTCGGCCATGGCGTCGAACGCCCGCTCGCCGTGCGGGGTGGGCACCGCCGCGGCGGCGGCGATCCGGCCGTCGGAGTCGCTGATCTCCGCCTTGATCGTGGTACCGCCGACATCCATGGCGAGGACCGGATCGAGTTCTTCCGCTTCCCTCATCGCAGAATCACCGATCGCCGGAGTCCGCGCGGGTGATCGGGATCGACCCCCAGGTCCGCGGCCCGCAGCAGGCACAGCCGATGCACACGCACCAGCTCGGCCATCGGATCGATGTCGCGATGTTCGAAATGGACTCCGGTAGCGAGTATTTCGTCGCGGAGGCCGGCGATGACGGGCCCCAGCGCCCATACCGCACGTCCGGGAGCCGCGATGCTGATGGGGCCGTGCCGATATTCGTTCGCCGGATATCCTTCCGTCCAGGCTCGGCAGGATTCCCGCAGTTTCAACCCCGCCTCGTCGGCCAGTGCCGCGGCGAAACCCGTTCCCACGAAGGTGATCTGCTCCGCACGCCGGAGCGCGGCCGGCACACTCGACTCGGCGGCCTCGGCCAGGACCGCGCGGGCCTGTTCGATCGCCGGAGCGAGATCCTCCCCCAGATGCCACCGCAGGATCGCGAGAACCGTTGTCGCGAAACGAGTTTGGACCACCGACCGCTCGTCGACCGCGTCGATCAGAATCGGATCGGCGAGGGCGAGGACCGGGGTACCCGGGCTGGAGCAGATCACGGTACGCGCCGCCGCGGCGGGCATCGCCCGCATCGCGTCGACCACCTCGGTGGTGGTGCCGGAACGGCAGATCACCAGGTAGCGGTCGTATTCACGCCCGGTTCGCACCGCACTCGCCGGCCAGGCGTCGGTGAGACCGTGTCCGGCCGACTCCCGGAGTTCGGCGATCGCACTCGCCATGAAAAAGGAGGTGCCGCAGCCGAGGACCGCCACCCGTTCACCGGGGTTCGGTAACAGCGTTCGGTGCTCTGCCGCGACCTCCGCCGCCCATGCCCAATCGTCGGGCTGGGTGGCCACCTCGGCAGCCAGATGGGGCCGGGGCGGATGCGTGCGATCAGAGCTCTCGGTGGAGGGCGGCACGGTCTCAGAATCGGACCCCGATTCGATCATGTCAACTTCCCCCGTGCCGACTTTCCCGCGAATCGTCCCCCGCGGCCGGCGCCGCGGTTAGATTCGGACGAGCCGGACCGGTCACCACCCTCCGGCATCCGCCGATGTCCCGCGAATGCCGCAGGTGACGGTCGTACAGAGGGAAAGGTTGACGCTGGTGTCCGGTCAGCCGCGCGCTGGATTCGCGCTCGCCGCGCTGCTCGTGGTGCTGTCGGTGGCCGTCGCCGCATGCGGTTTCCGGGGCCGCAGCGCCGACGATTCCGATCCGAACGCGCTGGCGCTGCTGGTGCCCGCCTACAGCGACGCGACCCGTGCGGAGTGGAGCACGATCATCGCGAACTTCCGCGCGCAGAATCCGGCGATCACGATCCATCTGCAGGTCGAATCGTGGGATTCGATCAACGAGGTGGTCCGCACCGATCTGCAGTCGGTGACCACCACCCCCGACATTCTCGGCATCGATGCCTACTCCGCATATGCCACCGACGACATGCTCTATCCGGCAACCGATATCGCCGACCCGGCGGTCCTGCACGACATCGATCCCGGTTTCGCCCGCAACGCCTCCAACGACGGAACCCAGTGGGCGCTACCGCTGTTCGCCTCGACGCGCACGCTGTTCTACAACACCGATCTGTTCGCGCGCGCCGGCATCCCCGCCCCGCCGAAGACCTGGTCCGAACTGCGGGAGGACGCGCACCGCATCCAGGCCCTCGGCGGCGGCATCTCCGGGTACGGCCTGCCGTTGGGCAGTGAGGAAGCGCAGGGCGAGACGTCGATCTGGACCTTCGGCGCCGGCGGCAGCTGGTCCGAGGGCGCCACCCTCACCGTCGATACCGACGCCAATCGTGAAGGAGTGCAGGCGATGTCGGCACTGGCCGCGGCGGGCGACACCCAGCCGAACCCGGGCTCCACCGATCGGAAGGATGTGATCAATGCGTTCGTCCAGGGCCGGATCGGCATGATCGAAGGTCTGCCGCCGGTGCTGGGCATGATCGACCGGCAGAATCCGGCGCTGCGCTACGCCACCGCGCCGACACCGACGAAAACCGGTGCGCCCGTGACCCTCGGCGTCGCCGATCATCTGATGGCCTTTCGCAAACACGGCAACAAGCGGGCCGCGATCCGGCAGTTCCTGAACTACTTCTATTCGCCCGCGGTCTACGCCGATTTCGTGCGGGCGGAACACTTCATCCCGATCACCGCATCCGGTGCGCGCGCACTCGCGCGGGATCCGGTGACCGAGGCCTTCGCCGCCACCCTGCCGGTTGCCCGCTTCTACCCGTCCGCCGATCCGAAGTGGGCCGCGGTCCAGGGCGCGATCCGCCAGCAGATGGGCACGGTGACACAGGGCGCGGACCCGGCAGAGGTCCTGCGCCGCATCGCGCGGGCGGCGCGATGAGCAACCCACGCGGACACACCGGATCGGCGATCCGCGCCCTGCCGTGGATCGGCCCGGTGATCATCCTGATCGCCGCCGTGGTCGCATTTCCCGCCGGGTACATGATCTGGACCAGCACCCGTGACCTCAGCCCCTACGGTCGCGATCGGGGCTTCGCCGGGACGGCCAACTTCCGCCGGCTGTTCGGCATCGAGGAACTGGGCAGCGTCCTCGCCCACACCGTCGTCTGGGTCGTCGCCGTCGTGCTGATCACGCTGGTGCTCTCGGCGGCGCTGGCGCAATTTCTGGCCTTGGACTTTCCGGGCCGTACCCTGATCCGGCTGGCGATCCTGGTGCCGTGGGCGGCCTCGGTGGTCATGACCACGAGCATCTTCGCCTATCTGCTGGATCCGGAGGTCGGACTCGCCAATCGCCTCCTGGTCGATACCGGTGTGCTCGATCGCGGTTTCGGATTCACCAAGGAGCCGGGGCCGGCCTTCGCGGTGGCCATCGCGGTCGCGGTCTTCGTGTCGATTCCGTTCACCACCTATACGATTCTCGCCGGGCTGCACTCGATTCCGGTGGAAGTGGGTGAGGCGGGCCGGGTGGACGGCGCATCGGCCTGGCAACGCTACCGGTATCTGACGCTGCCGCAGCTGCGTCCGGCGATCGCGGTGGCCACCGTCGTCAACATCATCAATGTCTTCAATTCGCTGCCGATCCTGCAGGTGCTGACGGGCAGTATCGCCGGATTCTCCGCCGACACCACGACCACGTTGACCTACAAGCTGATTCGGCAGAATCAGCAGCTCGCCACCGCCGCGGCGATGAGCGTGCTGAACTTCGCCCTGATCGCGGTGATCATCGCGGTCTACGTGAAACTGGTCCGGCCGACCGCGGAGTCCGACACATGACCACCCGGGAGCGCGCCGCGCGGAAACCGACGCGGCGCTGGGGACTGACGGCGGCCGGCGTCGTGATCGCGGCCGTATTTCTCGTCCCGTACGTCGTGATGGTGCTGGGATCACTGAAACCCCGGTCGGAGATCCTGCGCATTCCGCCGTCCTATCTGCCGCATCGGTGGCGGCCCGGGAACTACGCCGATATGTGGCACACCCCGGAGACGCCGCTGCCGTTCAATATCGTCAGCACTCTCGCCATCGCCGTGCTCGCTACCCTGCTCGTGCTCGCGGTGGCCGTACCGGCCGCGTATCACACTGCGCGACGGCGGTTTCCGGGCAGGGCGGTCTTTCTCGGCGCGGTGCTGGTCACCCAGATGTTGCAGCCGGCGGTGCTCGTGACGGGCCTGATCCGGGAGTTCTTCGCCGTCGGCATCAACGACACCTGGTTCGCGATGATTCTGGTGAATGCGGCGTTCAACCTCTCCTTCGCGGTGTGGATCCTGCACAGCTTCTTCGCCTCCGTTCCGGTGCAGATAGAGGAAGCCGCGCAACTCGACGGATTGTCCCGGCCACACATTCTGTGGCGGATCAGCCTGCCGCTGGTATGGCCCGGAATTGTCACCGCGACGATTTTCGTCTTCGTCTCCTGCTGGAACGAATTCGCGGCGAGCCTGGTGGTATTGACCACTCCGGAAAATCAGCCGCTCTCGGTGGCGCTGACGAAATTCGTCGGCCAATACGACACCGCCTGGCAGTTCGTGTTCGCCATCTCCACCGTCGGCATCGTGCCGGTGGTCGTGCTGTTCGCACTCATCGAGAAGCGGCTGGTCGCGGGCCTGACCGCGGGAAGTGTGAAGTGACCGGCACGACTCGCCGGCCCTGACGACAATCGACTTGACGAATCGCATATACGGCTGCCATTATAGAAGTGGGAAGACACCGAATATGCGGTGTCTGATTCTTGTCGTTCTCTCGACAATCTTCTTATTGCGGTGTACTTTGGGACCTCCCGCAGCCCGGATGCCCGCCAACTCTCGAAATACGAAACAGTCGTGAACAGTGATGCAATCTGCGCGTCGCTGTCCATCGGCTCGGCCGAGGCATGTTCGGACGACATCCGGTGCGGATTGTGCAGACAGCCCCTACAGGACAAGCAGATCTCGTACCGGTCACCCGTGGCGTGACCGCGCGAGGTGCTGGAAGGATGCGCCTTGACAAGCTCGCAACGACTCTCGTTCGCGAAACTGTCCGAACCCCTGGAGATTCCGGGACTGCTCGAGGTTCAGACCGAATCGTTCGCCCGGCTGGTCGGAACGCCCGAATGGCAGCGGCGCGCGGCCACGCGCGGCGATGACACGATCGGCGGACTCGCCGAGGTGCTGGCCGAGATCAGCCCCATCGAGGACTTCTCCGAAACGATGTCGCTCACACTCTCCGATCCGCGCTTCGAAGAGGTCAAGGCCTCGATCGAGGAGTGCAAGGACAAGGACATGACCTACGCGGCACCGCTGTTCGTGACCGCGGAGTTCGTCAACAACAACACCGGTGAGATCAAGTCGCAGACGGTCTTCATGGGTGATTTCCCGATGATGACCGACAAGGGCACCTTCGTCGTCAACGGCACCGAGCGAGTTGTGGTGTCGCAACTGGTGCGTTCACCGGGTGTGTATTTCGATGAATCGATCGACAAGGGCACGGAGAAGACGCTGCATTCGGCGCGGGTGATTCCGTCGCGTGGTGCGTGGCTGGAATTCGATGTCGACAAGCGCGACACCGTCGGTGTGCGTATCGATCGCAAGCGTCGTCAGCCGGTCACCGTGCTGCTCAAGGCATTGGGCTGGAGCAGTGAACGGATCGCCGAGCGGTTCGGCTTCTCCGAGATCATGACCACCTCGCTGGCCAAGGACAACACCGCCGGCACCGACGAGGCGCTGCTCGACATCCACCGCAAGTTGCGGCCGGGTGAGCCGCCGACCAAGGAGTCCGCGCAGAACCTGCTGGAGAACCTGTTCTTCCGGGACAACCGCTACGACCTCGGCGCGGTGGGCCGCTACAAGATCAACAAGAAACTCGGGACGCACGGTGGTCGCACGGGCGGTCCGCGCGTGCTGACCGAGGACGATATCGTCACCATCATCGAGTACCTGTTGCGTTTGCGCGCAGGCGATTCCACGATGACCGCACCCGGCGGGCCGGAAGTACCGGTCGAGGTCGACGATATCGACCACTTCGGCAACCGGCGGGTCCGCACGGTCGGCGAGTTGATCCAGAATCAGATCCGCATCGGGCTCTCGCGGATGGAGCGAGTGGTCCGGGAACGGATGACGACCCAGGATGTCGAGGCCATCACCCCGCAGACGCTGATCAACATCCGCCCGATCACGGCGGCGGTCCGGGAGTTCTTCGGCAGCTCACAGCTATCGCAGTTCCTGGACGAACGCAATCCGCTGGCGAGCCTGACCAACAAGCGCCGGCTCTCGGCGCTGGGCCCGGGCGGTCTGAGCCGGGAGCGCGCCGGCCTCGAGGTCCGCGATGTGCACTACAGCCACTACGGCAGGATGTGCCCGATCGAGACCCCGGAAGGTCCGAGTATCGGCCTGATCGGCTACCTCTCGGTGTACGCGCGGGTCAATCCGTTCGGTTTCCTCGAAACCCCGTATCGCCGGGTGGTCGACGGCGCCGTCACCGACGAGGTCGACTATCTGACCGCCGACGAGGAGGACCGGCACGTCGTCGCACAGGCCAACGAACCGCTCGATACCGGGGGCCGCTTCGTCGCCGCGCGAATTCCGGTGCGGCGCAAGAACTCCGAAGTCGAGCTCGTCGATTCGACCCTGATCGACTATATGGATGTCTCGCCGCGCCAGATGGTGTCGGTGGCGACCGCCATGATTCCGTTCCTCGAGCACGACGACGCCAACCGCGCCCTGATGGGTGCGAACATGCAGAAACAGGCGGTGCCGCTGCTGCGCACCGAGGCGCCTCTCGTCGGCACCGGTATGGAGCGACGAGCCGCCGTCGACGCCGGAGATCTGATCGTCAACGAGAAAGCCGGTGTGGTGGAGGAGGTTTCGGCCGACTTCATCACCGTCGCGCACGACGACGGGACGCGCCGCAGCTATCGGCTGCGGAAGTTCTCGCGCACGAATCAGGGCACCTGCGCCAACCAGCGTCCCATCGTGGACGAAGGGCAGCGGGTGGCCGGCGGAGATGTCCTCGCCGACGGCCCGTGCACCGAGAACGGTGAGATGGCGCTGGGTAAGAACC
>NZ_CAWMPM010000027.1:0-167602 GCF_963869435.1 Nocardia violaceofusca NBRC 14427 | reverse complement strand
CCGGCCGCATTCACGCGGCGGCCGCCGGCCCGGCCGATGCGAACGGCCGCGTTCCCACCGGGAGAACACGGCCGTCGGCATCACGGAACGCGCGAATCACAACGGAACGCGATTCGGATCACATCTGAGCGGGAGCGGCCTGCGGCGGTGTGGCCACACCGGGGGCGACCGCACCCTCGATCGCGCCCACTCCGGCGCCGATCGCGGCACCCGCGGCGGCGGCCGGCGCCGCGATCACCGCGTAACCGATGGCGGCGCCGACGACCGGCATGACGACCAGGCCCGCGGGCAGGAACGGGATTCCGGCGATGAAACCGGCGACCGCGCCGACGACCGCGCTGGTGCTCGCGATCGGGCTGCTGACGATATTGCCCACGCTGGACCCGATCACCGCGCCGCCGAGGGTGTCCGCGGCGATGCGGTCGGAGCGCGACGGCTCGAATCCGGCCGAGTCCAGCGTCTGCGCCAGCCCCGCCTCGGTCTGCGCGGCCGAATCGTTGATCTGCGCGGTCAGCTGCGGATCGATGAAATCGGGCCGGGCCGTGACGACCGAACCGATCCGGATGGTGCCCTCGGGGGCCTTGATCGGCGCCACCGGCGGCGCCGGATGGGCGAGGTCGGGCAGATGCAGTGCGCCCGGATTCACCATGGCCGGCGCGGTGAGATCGGGGACCGCCCGAGTGCTGTTGGCGGCGTTGCGGTTCGCCGACACGGCGCCCGGGGCGGGCGCGGCGGCGGGCGCTTCGGCGGAGGCATTCGGTTCGGCGTCGGCGACCGGCGCGGCGAAGGGCGGTACGGCCGGATCGGTCGCGGCACTCGGCTGGAACTGCCACGGGTTGGCCTGCGCGACCACGCGTGCCACGGCATCCGCCGCGCCGGCGGCGACGGTCCCGGCGTCCGGCAGCATCCCGGCGGCCGGCGCCACACCCGAATCGGCGGTCGGCGCGGCCGCCCCCGCGACACCCGTCTGCCACAGCGCCACGGTCAGTGGCAACGCGCCGATGACGAGTGAGGAACCAACGCGCCGGCACCACTGCCCCGATGCCGCCGAATGCTGCCCTGCCATGAAAACCTCCAGTCGGATTTCGATCGAATGACAGTGATTCGAACCGGCCGGTGGTCTGGATCACATTCGTATCGATTTATTCCACAGCAATTTTGGGGCTATTTCGGACATATCCGCGGCACGAACGTCCGCTAATCGGCTCTGCGCAAGAGATATATGTCCATCACCCATCCTTTGGCTTCCCGAAGTTCGTTGCGGCGCCGGACGATTCGATCCTCGACCGCGCGCAGCGGACCCTCGATCAACGTCTCGTCCGGCATCCCCAGGTAGGCGCCCCACCAGATGTGCAGATCGTCGCCGGGCACCTGCGTGAACGAGCATTCGCCGTCGAGCATCACCAGCGTCGACCCGTCGGCCGCCACGCCCTCGGTGCGCAGGCGGCGACCGGTGGTGATGTGCACCGGTTCGCCGATCTCGTGCAACACGATGCGATGAGCCGCCGCCAGGGCCTGGGCGCTGGTGACGCCCGGGATCACCGCGTACTCGAATCGCGTTCCCGCGTCCAGCACTCGCTGCACCATCCGCAGGGTGCTGTCGTAGAGCGAGGGATCACCCCAGACCAGGATGCCGCCGACCCCCTCGGTGGCATCGAATGCCTCGGCCAGCAGTCCGGCGCGGCGGCGATGCCAGTCCTCGACCACCTCGCGGTAATCGGCGGCGCCCTCGACCGTGCGTTCACGCGGCGGATCGGCGATGGACACCACACGATGCTCCGGAGCGGCATGTCCGGCGAGGATCGCGGCGCGGACCTCGGTCAATTCCCGCTTGGTCTCGCCCTTGCCGATGACGAAGAACGTGTCGACCTGCCGAATCGCCTCGACCGCCTGCACGGTCACCTGCCGGGGATCACCGGCGCCGATTCCGATCACATAGAGCATGCGCACGGTGCCCCAGGCTAGCCAGCGGACCACCACGCGATGAGGGCGGTGGTCGCCCGAAGGCTAGGCTTGCGGATATGGACGGCGCGCCCGGAAACGACACTCAGTACGAGGATCTGCTGCGGCTGGTACTCGAGCGCGGTACGCCGAAATCCGACCGCACCGGGACGGGTACGCGTTCGATCTTCGGACACCAGCTGCGCTACGACCTCTCCGCCGGATTCCCGCTGATCACCACGAAAAAGGTGCATCTGAAGTCGATCGTCTACGAATTGCTGTGGTTCCTGCGCGGCGATTCCAATGTCCGCTGGCTCCACGACCACGGCGTCACGATCTGGGACGAATGGGCCGACGCGCACGGTGAACTGGGCCCGGTCTACGGGGTCCAGTGGCGCAGCTGGCCTACGCCGGACGGCACCCATATCGACCAGATAGCGCAGGTTTTGCAAACCCTGCGCACCGACCCGGACTCCCGCCGGATCATCGTCTCGGCCTGGAATGTGGCGGATCTGCACAAGATGGCGCTGGCCCCCTGCCACGCGTTCTTCCAATTCCACGTGGCGGACGGAAAACTGTCCTGTCAGCTCTATCAGCGCAGCGCCGACCTGTTCCTCGGAGTGCCGTTCAACATCGCGAGCTACGCCCTGCTCACCCATATGGTCGCGCAGCAGACGGAATTGGAGCCCGGCGATTTCATCTGGACGGGCGGCGACTGCCACATCTACGACAATCATCTGGCCCAGGTCCGCGAACAGCTGAGCCGCGAACCGTATCCGTTCCCCCGGTTGCATCTGCGGCCCGCGCCGAGCCTGTTCGACTACACCTTCGAGGATGTGGAGGTGCTCGACTACCGCCATCATCCGGCGATCAAGGCGCCGGTGGCGGTATGAGCCGCATCGGGTTGATCTGGGCGCAGACCCCGGCCGGGGTGATCGGCGCCGACAACGCCATCCCGTGGCGAGTGCCCGAGGATATCGCGCATTTCAAAACGGTCACCGGCGATCATCCGGTGCTGATGGGCCGGCGCACCTGGGATTCGCTGCCCGCGCGCTTCCGGCCGCTGCCCGGACGGCGCAATATCGTCATCACGCGGCAATCGCAGTGGTCCGCGCCGGGCGCCGAACGCGCCGACTCGGTGGCCGGCGCCATCGCACTGGCCGCCGCGGAGACCGTGTGGATCATCGGTGGCGGCGAAATCTACCGGCAGGCAATGGATTACGCGACCGACCTGATGGTCACCGAAGTCGACACCGATATCCCCGGGGACGCCTACGCACCCGCGATCGAGGGCGAGTGGCAGGTGGAGGACGCGCCCTGGTCGCAGTCGCGCTCGGGTCTGCGTTACCGGATCCGGCGCTTCGCCCGCGACACCGCCCCGGCGACCGTCGGCTGAACGGGCCCGGCAGGTCTCGAACCCGAATCGCATCGGCGAAACGCCCGACCGGGCGAGGTGGGTCCGGCATACTCAGCGATATCCAGCCTGTGACCACAGCCCCGATCCCGGCTGAACCGCGAGAGGCAGATCATGGACAAGAAATCGCTGACGGCGGCGGCTCGCCAGCAGCTGAAGCTGGCCGCGTCCGCCACGAGTGGGCGCAGTTCGCAAACCCTCTACGGCGGCCACACCCACAGCCTGCGCCAGACCCTGATCGCGCTGACCGCCGGCCAGAGCCTGGCCGAGCACGAAACTCACGGTGAAGCCACCCTGCAGGTTCTGACCGGAACCCTGATTCTGATCTGCGGCACCAACGAGTGGAAGGGATCGCCCGGCGATCTGCTGGTCATTCCGTCGGCCCGGCACAGTGTGAAAGCGATCGACGACGCGGTATTCCTGCTGACCGTCGCGAAGTGAGGCGGGTCTCGCCGGGCCGGGCCGTGCGCACGCGCTGTCGGGCGGGCACCGTACCCTGTTGATCATGGGTGAGCCGCAGCCGATCCTCGATCCGCTCTCGCGCGCCGCGATCTTCCTCGTCGCGACCATCGACGAGGGCGGTGAGCCGGTGGTGCGCGATCTTCTCGCCGATCTGGCGGGACTGCGGCGCTCGATCGGATTCCGGGTGCCGCGGACGCAGCTGTCCTGCGTGACGAGTATCGGTTCCGCCGCCTGGGATCGGCTGTTCGCCGGTCCGAAACCCGCTGAACTGCACGAATTTCCGGGCTACGCCGGGCCGAAGCATCAGGCCCCGGCCACGCCGGGCGATCTGCTGTTTCACATCAAGGGCGAATTGCCGGACGCCTGTTTCGAATTGGCGATGCTGATCGGTTCCCGGTTGAAGGGTGCGGCCACGATCATCGACGAGACGGTCGGATTCCGCTATTTCGAACAGCGCGATCTGCTCGGCTTCGTCGACGGCACCGAGAATCCCGAGGGTCCCGCCGCGGTCGCCGCGGCGCTGATCGGTGACGAGGATCCCGACTTCGCCGGCGGAAGTTATGTCGTCGTGCAGAAGTATCTGCACGATCTGGAGGCGTGGAGTTCGCTGACCGTCGAGGAGCAGCAGCTCGTCATCGGCCGTACCAAACTCGAGGATCTGGAACTGTCCGACGAGGACAAGCCGGCGGATTCCCATGTGGCGGTCAACACCCTGATCGATCCGGACGGGACCGAACGCCAGATCCTGCGCGCCAACATGCCCTTCGGCAGTGTCCGCGAGGGCGAATTCGGCACGTACTACATCGCTTACGCGGCCACCCCGGATGTCACCGAGCGGATGCTGGTGCGCATGTTCCTCGGCACCGACGAAGCGCCGTACGACCGGATTCTCGATTTCTCCACCGCGATCACCGGCACGCTGTTCTTCACCCCGGCCAACGATTTCTTCGACGACCTTCCCGACGCCCCCGAGCAGGAGGCGGATGCGGAACAGGACCTGGAACTCGGGGCAGCCGGTATCGCCGAGCTGTCCGTGGCCGCGCCTTCCGGCGACGGCTCTCTCGGTATCGGCACGTTGAAAAGGATTCCGCAATGAACAATCTGCACCGTGAACTCGCGCCGATCACCTCCGAGGCGTGGTCGGCCATCGAGGAGGAGGCGACGCGTACCTTCCGGCGTCATATCGCCGGTCGCCGGGTGGTGGACCTGTCCGGTCCGCACGGCACCGACTACTCCGCGGTCGGATTGGGACGCACCACCGTCATCGACGCGCCGGATCAGGGCGTGCAGGCCCGCCAGCGCCTGGTGGCGCCGCTGGTCGAGTTGCGGGTGCCGTTCACGCTCTCGCGCGAGGAGCTCGACAACGTCGAGCGCGGCGCCGAGGACGCCGATCTGGATCCGGTGAAGGATGCCGCCCGCAAGATCGCGTTCGCCGAGGACCGCGCCGTCTTCGAGGGCTACCCCGCCGCCGGGATCACCGGCATCCGGGCGGCCGTGTCGAACACTCCCGTCACCGCGCCGAGCGATCCGCGCCTCATCCCCGAGGCGATCGCCCAGGCACTGAGCAAGTTGCGGCTGGCCGGTGTCGACGGGCCGTATTCGGTGCTGCTGAGCGCCGATCTGTACACCGCCGTGAGCGAGACCTCCGACCACGGCCACCCGATCCGCACACATATCGAGCGGCTGATTCCCGAGGGCGAGATCATCTGGGCGCCCGCCATCGACGGCGCCTTCGTGTTGACCACCCGCGGCGGCGACTTCGATCTGCAACTGGGGCAGGATCTGTCGATCGGCTACCTGTCCCACGACGCGGAGAGCGTGCAGCTGTACTTCCAGGAAAGCCTGACCTTCCTGGTCTACACCGCCGAGGCCGCGGTCCCGCTGCGCGGCTGAGCACGGCGGAACGATCTTTCGAGGTGACACCGTGAGCGACGACGTCCCGCCGGTTTCCGGACCCGATACCTCCCGCCGGTCCCGCGGGCCGATGCGTGCGGTGCGGGCCGGTGTCGTCACCGGCCGCCGCACCCTCACCTACAGTGCGCTCGCCGTGCTGTCGGTACTGGTGATCTGCGGTGCCGTGGTGGTCCTGTTCGGAGTGAACCGGATCTTCACCGGGCTGCTGGCCGGGGCGGTGGCGGGTATCGCGCTGCTGGTGGCGCTGTTCGGTCGCGATGTCGTCGTTCTGACCGACCGCGCGATCTATCGGCGTACCCCGTGGGGCGAATCGCGGCTGGAGTGGGACCGCGTGGTGGCGGGCCGGTTCGCCCTCGACGAGCGGGCCCGCTGGTCGCTCGCGCTGGATCTGACCGGTGGCGACGAACCGCACGACGAGCTGGTCCTGCTCAGCATTCCGCCGGTGCGGCATCCGGTGTCCAACGCCTACGAACACCGCAAGCGCGAACAGGTCGCCGAGATTCGCCGGATCCTGCGCGAGCAGCGGATACCGGTCACCCTGCTGCCAGAGATCGCCTCGGCCCTGCACGAACACTGGAAGCTCGCACCGGCCGCCCAGTGAGCTCCGCGCCCGCCCGTAACGACCGTATCGTGAAGGCTCCCTCCATGATTCGCACCGCCGCGCTCGCCCACATCCGGAATCGTCGTCTGCTGCAGACACGGTCGACCGGCAAAGAGGTGTTCTACATGGCGGGCGGGAAGATCGACCCCGGCGAATCACCGGTGCAGGCGTTGTACCGCGAGGTGCGGGAGGAACTGGGAGTCGACGTGACGGCCCACGACGAGCTCGGTGTCTTCGAATGTGAGGCGTACGGGCACACGCCGGGCACCGCGCTGCACATGACCTGTTTCACCGCGGATCTCACCGGCGAACCGACGCCGACGAGCGAGATCGCCGAACTGCGCTACTTCACCGTCGGCGAGTACGCGGCCATGCCGCATGTCGCGCCCGGCTCGATGCTGGTCTTCCGGCGCCTGCACGAACTCGACCTGATCGACTGGTGACGGCGACGGGTGATCCCGTGCGCTGACCGCGGGATCGCTACGTCGTCTCGCCGCGTTCGACCGGCGCGGCGCCCTCGCCATCGACGGTCGGACGCGTCTCCTCCGGCCGCTCGAGGTCTCGGTCGCGGGCCACCGCACCGGGCGGTTCGCCAACGATCCGCTCGGCCTCGAGCTGTTCGGCGTCGGACGGAATGCGCGTGGCCACCACGAACGCCAGAAGCAGCACCACCGCAACGCCGAGCAGGGCCACGCGAGTCGCGTCGGCGAATCCGTTGGCCAGCGCGTCGGTGACCGCGGCCGGTGCGTGCTGGGCACGCAGTCCGACGATCGGGCCGCCCGCCGAATCGCGGGTGGCCGCCCCCACGGCGCCGGCCGCGCGGGTGGCCAGGCCCGGGACGTAACTCAACCGGTCGGGCAGGAAGTGGCCGAGACCGATCGAGAGGGTACTGCCGAGAACCGCCACACCCAGCGCGGCACCGGCGGGCCGGGCCGCGGCCGCGGTGATCGATCCCGGATCCGATGCCATGGCGCCCGCGCCGGTGCGCATGCTCGCCGTGAGCGGGGCGGCGGCCAGCCCGAGACCGACTCCGTAGCAGGCCAGTAGCACGGTCGGCACCCACGCCGAAATCGTCGAGGTCAACGCCAGCGCGGTCACCGCCATGGCGAGCAACGCGATCGCCAGGCCGATCCGCACCAGCCACAGCGGAGGCACCGCTCGCAGTGGTCCGGCGGTCAGGACCGCCGCGATGAGCGCGCATCCGGTCAGCACCACGAGAATCGAACCCGTTCGCAGCGTGGACAATCCGAGACAGTTCACCAGGTACAGCGGCAGCACGAAGAGCAGTCCGAACTGTGCCGCCGCGATCAGCAGGGCGGCGCCGTCACCCCAGTGCCGCGGATCGCGCAGCTGCGAGAAGTCCATCAGCGCGGCATGTTCCACCTTCACCCGATGTCGCTCCCAGAAGACGAACAGCACCAGCAGCAGTACCCCCACGCCGAGTACGAACGGTATGGGCGAGCTCGCCGATTGGGTCGACCAGGTCACGCCGAATACGGTGAACTCCCGCCGCGGCCGCAGCCAGCCGTAGCGCTGCCCCTCGATGAGGGCGAAGATCACCAGCGCGAACCCGGCGGTACTGAGCAGCCATCCGTCCACATCCGGTCCGGTGGCCGCGGCGCCGATGCGGGTTTCGGGCACGAGCACGGTCCCGATCAGTACGACCACCGCGATCGGCACGTTGATCAGGAAGATCCACGGCCAGGTGAAGGAGTCGACGAACAACCCGCCGAGTGCCGCGCCCACGACCGCCGCGGCGGCCGGGGCCACCACCCACGCGGTGAAGGCGATCACGCGGGCCCGGCCGTGGAACATCGCGGCTACCGTGCCCAAGGATCCCGCCACGACCGCCGCACCGCCGATGCCCTGCACGAGCCGTCCCCAGATGAGCGGGCTCGCCGTATCCGCGGAGGCGGACAACAGGCTGCCACCGACGAAGATCAGCACTCCGAGCGCGAAGAGGGCGCGGCGGCCGAAGCGGTCGCCGATCCGGCCGGCGGTGATCAGCAGGACCGCGAGCACCACCGAGTACACGCAGAAAACCCACTGGGCCTGGGTGAAATCGAGTCCCAGATCACCGATGATCGCCGGCAGTGAGACACCGACTACGGTGCCGTCCAGCGTCACCATCGCAAGTCCCAGCGCGAGGACCGCGAGGGCGTACCACCGTCTGGCACCGGTGGGTGGCGAACCGAGCTCAGCGTCTGTTCGAACGTGATCAGCCATGCGCCGCTCCCGTCGTCGACCGATGTCGCTGGGAAGTAACTCGTATCGGTCGAGTCTACGAGCCGAACCGGGCGAATCTCGGCAATAGGGACCGGGCGATACCGGACCGTGCGGTGAACGCGAGCGTTCGGCTACCGGATCAGTCGGAGAGCCGGCCCGCCTCGGGGAAGGTGGCGTCGCGGATGATCCGGAGACCGCTGATCAGCGCCTCGCACTGCTCCGGGGTGAGCTGACCGTAGAACCAGGTGTCGAGGATCTTCAGATATTCCGGCAGCACCTTCGCCAGGCGCGTCGCACCGGCGGCGGTGAGGGCGGCATAGGAGCTGCGCCGATCGTTCGGATCGGATTGGCGGCGGGCGAATCCGTTGCGTTCGAGCCGATCCACCAGGCGGGTGACACCGCTGGTCGACAGCTGGGCCTGATCGGCCAGATCGGTCATTCGGAGCCGGCGGCCGGGCGAGCGGCTCAGACGCATGAGCGCCGTGAAGTCCAGGACCGACAGCCCGTGCGCCGACCAGGTCGGTTCGAGTTTGCGGCGGATGCCGCTCGTCGCCTCGAACAGCATGCCGATGTCGGAGAGGCGCGGGTCGTCGAAGACGTCGGCGTCGTGCGTGTGCTCCATGCGGTCAGCCTAACGCACAGTTGTTGTGCGGATAGTTGACATGAGGAATATCTTCCATATTATTGCTGCGAGGATATTCCTCACAGCAACTAAATGGAGATGTCATGACCAGCACCTGGCTCGCCGGATTCCGCTCCGCGATCATCAGCCCCTACGAGCAGTTCCAGTTGACCGAACCCCGGGGGTTCACCGATCGGACCGTGCGCCAGGTGCTGCACATGGCCGGCGGCGGGCGGCAGCTTCGGGTGCGATTGAGCAATCGGTACGGGCGCGACGTGCTGGAGATCGGCGCCGCCCGAATCGCCTTGCGCAAGACCGGGTTCGCGGCTGTCGCCGAGACCGACACCGTGCTGCGTTTCGACGGAGCGGACCGGGTGCGCATTCCGGCAGGTGGCGAAATAGTCAGCGACGCCGTCGATCTCGCGGTGGACGGCGGCGACGATCTCCTGCTGAGCCTGTATCTGCCCGGGCCGACCGGACTCGCGACCTTCTCCCATCAGCCGATGGAGATCGCCGCCGTGGTCGCCGGTGATCACACCGCCGATCCGGACCTGTCGGAGGTCGAGGAGATCGCCTCGCGCTTCTTCGTGACGGGGGTCGACGTACTGGCCGACGCGGACACCCCCGTGGTGGTGGCGTTCGGGGATTCCTGGTTCGACGGCGCCGGCACCACGGCCGGCGCGAATCGACGCTCGGTGGACGCCCTGAATTCGCTGCTGAACCGCGGCTGGGTGGTCAATCAGGGCATCGGTGGCAACCAGTTGCTCACCGACGAGGTCGGCGAACACGCCCTGGCCCGGTTCGACCGCGATGTGCTCGCGGTGCCGGGCGTCACCCACGTGGTGGTCAATCTCGGTATCAACGATCTCGGGCTGGGCGAGGTGGCCGCGGCCGACGATCTGATCGCCGGCTACACCGAACTCGCCGCACGGTCACACGCCGCCGGACTGCCCGCCTACGCCAATACGATCGGACCCTTCGCCGGGGTGATCTATCCGGAGGTGAATGTGGATCCCGCACTGCCGGTGCGCGACGTCGTCAACGAATGGCTGCGGACCACAACCGTTTTCGACGCCGTGTTCGATGTGGCGGCCGCCGTGGCGGATCCGGGGCGGCCCGATTTCATCCGCCCGGATCTCGACAGCGGCGACGGACTACACCTCAACGACGAGGGCGCCCGCATCATGGCGGAGACGATGCGGATTCCTGGGCTGCGCTGACGGCCGGCTCTGCCGCGACGGTGCCGAGGACGGCCTCGGCGTACTGCCGGCGATAGGCCTCGGGCGTGGTGGCGAGGCGGCGGACGAAGGCGCGGTGCAGGGTCTCGCCGTGGCGGTAACCGACCACGCGGGCAATGGCGGTGACGGTGAGTTCGGAGGACTCCAGGAGCCGGCGAGCCGCTTCCAGGCGCAGCTCCGCGACGAAAGCGGCTGGAGTACTTCCGGTTTCGGCGCGGAAGGCGCGGGCGAAATGGCGTTCACTCATACCCACGCGCCGAGCCAATGCGGACACCGCCAGATCGTCGCCGAGGTGATCGGGCAGCCAGTGCTGGACGGCGCGGATCGCGGGCGTACGAGCCGGCTGCGTACGCAGCTGGGCGCTGAATTGCGTCTGCCCGCCGGAGCGCCGGGCGAAGACGACGAAGGCGCGGGCGACCTGTTGGGCCATTTCGCGGCCGTGGTCGTCCTCTACGAGAGCAAGCGCGAGATCGATGCCGGCGGAGACGCCCGCCGAGGTCCAGCGGTTGCGGTCGTGCACGTAGATACGGTCGGGCTCGACGACGACGCGAGGGTACGAGCGGGCCAGGAGATCGGCCGAACCCCAGTGGGTCGTGGCTCGGTAGCCGTCGAGCAGGCCCGCGGCGGCCAACAGCAACGCGCCGGAACACACCGAGGTGATGCGACGGGATCTGCGTGCGAGAGCGGGTAATTCGCGGACCACCTCCGCGGACACCGGTCCCGAGACCAGGCCGCCGACGACCATCAGCGTGTCGATCTCGGCGGCGGAGGAGGCCAGATCGTGCAGCGATGTTCCGACCCCGATGGTCAGACCGCCGTCGGCCTCGATCGACCGGCCGTGCGGCGAGGCCGTGACGAGGCGGTAGGCGGTCTCCCCGCCCATCGTGTTGACGGCCCCGAAAACATCCATCGGCCCGGCCAATTCGACCAGTTGCATGCCCTCGTAGGCGACGAAGACGATGGTGCGCGAGGCGGGCATTTCGCCATCATCGCAGCCGGGACGAGCGGCCGCCACGGCCGACGGCCAACCGTGGCGGGGCTCGCCCGACTCCCCCGCGCATCGGGCGATCTCGCACCGGGGTACGCACATCACCCGGCGCGCCGTACCTCGGCACTCCGGCCCCGCACCGCACACCGACCGAGAAACGGAATAATCGCTGCCGCAACATCATCCGGCAATTGCGCGTGCGGGTAGTGTCCGCCGTTCTCGATCATCTCGACGCGGCCCACCCCATCCGGCAGCGCGGCCACGATCGCATGCGCCTCGGCCTCGGGATCGGCGAAATCCGGATCGGCCGAACCCATGATCACCAGGGCGGGACAGCGGACGTCCGCCAAACGGGCATGCGCGTCGGCGGGAGTGGTGCGTCCGGTCTTCGTGAATTCCGCCCACCGGCCGGGCCGCCGCAGCAGACTCTCCAGGTCGGCGAGGTAGTGGTCGTAGTCGGCGGGCCTGGTCGGATACGCGACGTCCAGATAACGTCGCCACCACGGCATCGACTTCAGCATCGTGGTGAGGGCGAGGCGAACCATGCCCCGACGGTATCGGCGGCTGACCAGCAGAGCGCCGACGTGCAGCCGCTGGGTACGGGTGAAGGGGCCGATCTCGACGATCCCGCTCACCAGTTCCGGTGCCCGGGCCGCGGCGATGGTGGCCGACCCGCCCGACAGCGAGTGCCCGACGATCACCGCCGGGCCGCCGAAGTGCCGGATCACACCCAGCAGGTCCTCCGCCACATCGGCGCGGCTGATGGCGGCCTTCCCGGTCACCGACGGCCAATCCGCACCGGATTCGCCGTGCCCCCGCATATCCACGTTGACCACCCGGTATCCCGCCGCGGCCACCGGCCCGACCAGAAAACGGAAGTCCTGGCGCACAGTGTCCATGCCGTGCGAGAGCACCACCAGCGGTCCGCCCCCGACCACATCGCAGGCGAGCCGTCCGTGTTCGAGTGTCACGTACTCGGTCATCATCGTTCCTTCCAGCGCGAGCATCCGGTCGCGATCGCGGCCTGCTGGAATGGAACGCCGGGAATCGGGCACGGTCGATACCGACGGCCGGAAGGGTCGGGGGCGCGGCCGATATCGTCAGATCACGCCGGGATCACCGCGGCTTCACCTCGGCGAGCAGTTCCGGTCCATGGGACTCGATGCGCCGGGTGGCGAGGTGCGCACCCAGGACGGCCGCGCCGAGCCCCAGTGCCAGGCCCACCGGAAGCGCACCCCATTCGACGAGCGCGTTGCCGAGGTAGGTGCCGAGGACGAGAAGGCCCAGCACCGGCAGACCGACGATCAACTGGCCGAAGGCGACCGCGAGCTGTACGAGTGCGCGCGCACAGCCGGGATTTCCGCCGTTGCCGGCGAACGGGTTACCGCGTTGCTGCGGAAGGGGATACGCGGCATAGACCGACAACAGCATCGCGGCCGCGACGCCGACACCGAGGACCACCGGCAGCATCGACACCACCCACGGATACCACCGCGCCGCGCCGACCGCGCCGGGCAGCACGAGGGTGAGTACCACCGCCAACGGAGCGACCAGCACCAGCCAGGCGATGATGCGGCCCCGGACATCGGCACGCACCGCACCCGGAATCACCAGGGTGTGCCACAGTGCCGTGCCGTCGAAGGCGTACATGTTCGCGCTGGCCATCGCGGCCAGCCACACCACGAACACCCCCGCGAACGGCACACTGGCACCGCCGTTCTGCAGGCCGAGGAAGATCGGCAGCACCACACCGATGAGCATCAGCGGCAACAGCGCCGCTCGCCGGCGGCCGTCGCGCCACCAGGTGCGCAACTCCTTGAGGACGACCGCGCCGACGGGAGTCGGGCGGATCATCCGCTCCAGCCGGCCCGAACCAGCCTGTGCGCGAACGGGTCCGGCCGCAGCCGCGGTCGTGGTGAGGCGCCGGCGCAGCAGCACCGCCCACGCCTGCCACAGCAGCGCCGACATCGCGGCGAGTCCGGCCAGTGCCGCTACACCGAACCACCAGTGGCCCTCGTCGGCGGCCTGCACCGCATAGGGCGCCCACCCCGAGGGCAGGATCCGCAAGGTCGCGCCCAGGGCAGGCGACACATGCTCGAGGCGCGGACCCAGATAGGACATCAGTAGTTGCAGCGGGTAATAGGCGAGTCCGGTCAGAGCGGCGAGGACCACCCCCAGATCGCGACCGCGTCGCGACCGCATCGCGGCACCGATCCAGGCGAGCAATGCGCGGGACAACAGCACCACGAAGACGAGCTGCAGACACATGCCGAGCACGGCGAAAACCGTTGGTACGACGCCCAATTGGATACCGATGGCAACCAGACCGGCGAAGGCGATCAGATTCACCGCACCGGCCGGGCCGGTGAAGGCCACCGCCGCCAGCCCTACCGACAGCTGGCGATAGCTCAGCGGCAGCAGCCGGAAATGTTCGGGCTGCAGGGTTTCGTCGCTGCTGCCGGTGAGGATGGGGCCCGCCAGCCAGCCGAGCGTCCACACCGCGTACAGGGTGGCGGCCACATTGATCGCGGCCCGCGGCTCCCAGCCGTGCCCGGCGGTGGCCATCAGCACGGCCGTGCCGACGGCCGCTACGAGGCCGAAGAACAGTCCGATCCAGAAGCCGACCGCGGCCCGGCCGCTGGTCATCGCGCGGACGGTCAGCCGCCAGCGCATCCGGATCAGGACGCCAACCACGACAGCCCCTCGTCTCCGCCGATGCGACCGCCGACCAGGCGGACGAACGCCTCCTCGAGACTGCCCTCGCCTCGCACCTCGGCGACCGATCCGGCGGCGACCACCCGTCCCTTGTCGATGACCGCGAGGTGATCGCACAGATTCTCCACCAGCGCCATGACATGACTGGACAGCACCACCGATCCGCCGGCGGTGACGAACCGCTGCAGAATCGTGCGAATAGTACTGGCCGACACCGGATCCACCGCCTCGAACGGTTCGTCGAGCACCAGCAGCTTGGGCCCGTGCAACAGTGCGGTGGCGAGTCCGATCTTCTTGCGCATCCCGGCCGAATAGTCCACGACCAGAGTGTGTTCCGCCTCGATCAGCTCCAGCACCGAGAGCAATTCCTGCGCGCGCTCGGCCACCGTGCCCGGCGGCAGCCCGCGCAAAAGTCCGGTGTAGGTGAGCAATTCGCGTCCGGTGAGCCGCTCCGGCACGGCCGGACCGTCCGGCAGCACGCCGACGATCGTCTTGGCCCGCACCGGATCCGCCCACACATCGGCGCCGAAGATCTGCGCCTGCCCCGCATCCGGCCGCAACAACCCGACCGCCATCGACAACGTGGTGGTCTTACCGGCGCCGTTGGGCCCCACCAGCCCGAAGAACGACCCGGGCGGCACCACCACACTCACCCCGTCGACCACCCACGGCCCACCGAATCGCTTGTACAGCCCGCTCAATTGCAGCGCGGGCGTGGCATCGGCTTGCATATCCCCTCCTCTGCAGAGCCGCCTCTCCATGCCTCCGCGATGGAAGCCGCCCCGCCCGGTCTGTGCTGCGAACTGTCTCGACTCTACGTCGGCGCTCACGTTCCTTCCTGTTACCGGCGGCAAGGCGGATGGAACGCGGGTTCATCGGTTGCTGATGCGAAAAAGCCGGTGCCGGAGCGCATCCGCACCCCGTGCACCGGCCTCGTTCACTCCGCCTCGATCACCCGCACCTCGCCGTCGGCGGCATCGGTCGCCTCGCCCGGCACGGTGAACCAGTGGCTGACCTCGCCCTCGGCCAGATCGCCGGCGATATCGCCGCTGGGCAGGACGGAGAGGGCGCCCGCGGTCGCGGAGGTCAGGAATTCCGCCAGCGCTGCCGGGCCCGCCGCCGCCGTGGTGTACGTGGTCGACTCGTAGTCGATCTCGTGCTCGGCGCGTAGGGCATCGGCATGCTCGAGGGCCTGTTCCTGGGTCAGCGTGCGCAGGGTGCCGTCGGCCGCCCGGACCACGAAGGCCGGATGGTCGTCCTGCAGGACCCGGACCCGGTCGGCGTAGGACACCGGATGTGCCTGCGCCGCATCGATTTCCGCCCGCACCTTCGGATCGGTCGGGACCAGCCAGCGCACCGATTTGGCCGCCGGTTCCAGCGCGATACCCCAGCCGGCGCCCGCGGCGACGATGTCGCCGAAGGACAGGCCGTCGGCGAACAGCGCCGCGGCGCCGGCCTTCTGGATCGCCCACAGCGCCACCACGGCATCGACCGAATGCGGCAGCGCCACCGCGACGATGTCACCCGGTCCGACACCACGCCCGATCAGCACCCGGGCCAGCTTCGACGACCGCGAATCCACCTCGTGATAGGCGATTTCGGCGTCGCCGGACAGCAGCGCGGGAGCCTGCGGATCCTCCTCGACCACATCGCCGAGGGCCTTGGCCACCGTACGGCTGCCGACCCGGCCTGGCTCGGCGACCGGTTCGGCGGTCACCGCGGCCCCGGCCAGGATGCGCGCCCGCTCCTCGGCGTCGAGGATGTCGATATCACCGACCGCGGCCGTCGGATCGCCGATCAGCGCGTCCAGCACCCGGCCCAGTCGCTCGGCGAGCGTGTGCACCTCCTCGGCGGTGAACCGGCTGGTGAGGTACTTCCAGGTCACCTCGATCGTCGATTCGGCGGTCACCAGCAGCGTCAGCGGGTAGTGGGTCGCGTCGTTGGTGCCGACACCGGTCACCGACATGCCGTCGATCGAGCTCGCCGCGGCGATCGCGTCGGTATCCATCGGATACGACTCGAACACCAGCAGCGTGTCGAATTGTGCTCCGGCACCGGCGATCCGCTGGATATCGGTGAGGCCGACGTAGTGGTGGTCGAGCAGATCGGCCTGATCGCGCTGCAGGCGCTGCAGCAGCTCACCGACCGACAGACGGTCGTCCACACCGACCCGCACGGGCAGCGTGTTGATGAACAGGCCGACCATCGATTCCACCCCGGTCAGCTCCGGCGGCCGGCCGGAGACCGTCGCGCCGAACACCACGTCGTCGCGGCCGGTGAGCCGGCCGAGCAGAATGCCCCACGCGGCCTGCACCAGCGTGTTCACCGTGACCCCGACCTCGGCGGCGTACTTGGTGATCCGGCGCGTGCGGTCCTCGTCGACCTCGGCGACGAACTTCTCGATCTCGTAGTGCTCGGGTCCACGCGCGGGCGGTGCGAGCTGGGTCGGCTCGTCCGCACCGGCCAGCGCCCGCGACCAGGTGCGCAGCGATTCCTCGCGGTCGCGCCCGGCCAGCCAGCTCAGGAAGTTCCGGTACGAGGACACCCGCGGCAGCGCGGCGGTATCACCGCGCACCGCGTAGAGCACCAGCAGATCCCGCATCAGCAGCGGCATCGACCAGCCGTCCACCAGGATGTGGTGGGTCGTGATGGCCAGATGGAACGTCTCGGCGTCGGTCCGATACAGCGTGAACCGCAGCAGCGGCCCCCGCGACATGTCGAAGTGCGTCGCCCGATCCTCTTCGAGCAGGCGCCTCAACTCCGGAATCCGCTGCGGCCGATCCAGATCCGTCAGATCGACGGTCCGCCACGGCACCTCGACCCGATCCGAGATCAGCTGTACCGCCCGGCCACCGGCATCGGTGACGAAGGAGGCGCGCAGGTTCGGGTAGCGGTCCAGGATGGCCTGACCGGCCGCCCGCAGCCGGTCCTCGTCGACCACGCCGCCCAGATCCACCACGGCCTGCATGGTGTAGACGTCCACGGTCTGCTGGGTCATCATCGCGTGGAACAGCAGACCCGACTGCAGCGGCGAGAGCGGCCAGACATCCGACAGACCCGGATCCTGCTGCTCCCACTCGTCGATCTCGGACTGCGCGACCTCCACCAGCGGCAGATCGGACGGCGTCAGACCGCCCGCTTCCGGCTGCCGGACGTGCTCGGCGAGCGCGGTCAGCGCCGCCACCCACAGATCCGCGAACTCCTGCACGCGCTGCTTGCCGAACAGCCCGGTCGGGAACGCGAAGGAGGCGGACAGCTGCGCGCCCTCGGGGCCGTCGGTGACGATCGCGTTGATGTCGATCGCGGCGTTGGCGGGCATATCCGGATCCATGTCGGCATCCAGCTGTCCCAGGTCCGCCACCGGCGCCCAGTCGAAACCGACCGGGCCCGAGGCGGTTTCGGCCGTCTCGGCGCCGGCACCGGTATCCGCGCGGCCCAGATAGTTGAAGCTGATCTGGGGTGCGGTGCCGGTCGCCAGTTCGGTTCCGGTCGCGGCATTCAGATAGCGCAGCAGGCCGTATCCGATGCCCTTGTCCGGCACCGCGAGCAGCTGCTCCTTCACCGATTTCACGATGTCGCCCAGCGCTTTTCCACCGCGCAGGGCGGTCGCCACATCGGCGTGGCCCAGATCCAGCCGCACCGGATAGGCACTGGTGAACCAGCCGACCGTGCGGGACAGATCGGCGCCCGGAACCACGCTCTCCTCACGGCCGTGACCTTCGAGCTTCACCAGCGCGGCACCGCCCGCGGATTCACCGCGCCACGTGCTCACCGCCAGCGCGAGCGCCGACAGCAGGCCGTCGTTGACGCCAGCCCGGTACTTGTCCGGCACGCCGGTCAGCACCGCATCGGTCACCTCGGCCGGGAGCAGCACCTCGACCCGGTCGACGGTGGCGAAGGTGTCGACCGCCGGGTCGAACGCCCGCTCGCCCAGCACCGGATCCTCGGCCGCCGAAATCCGCTGCCAGAACGGCAGTTCCGCGGTCCGCGTGGCCGCGGCGTCGACCAGGGCGTGCGCCCAGCGGCGCATGGAGGTGCCGTTCGCCGGCAGCGTCACGGCCTGATCCGACTTCAGCTGCGACCAGGCCACCGCGAGATCCGGGATCAGGATGCGCCACGACACACCGTCGACCACGAAGTGGTGGGCGACGATCACGAGCACGTCCCGGCGGCGCGGCGCGGCGTCGTCCTGCGCACCGGTGAAGGCGAACCACAGGAACTGCGTCATCACCGCGTTCGCCGGATCGAGGCGACCCAGCGCGGCGTCGTATTCGGCGCTCGCCCGGCGCGACAGTTCCGCCTCGGAGATGTCGCCGGGCAACTCGACCCGACGCACCAGGGCGTCGACATCGATCGCGCCCTGCTCCAGCGCCTCGAACGTCCATCCGTCCGTGGCGTCCACGGGGGCGGATTCGTCGCGCCGCAACCTGGTCCGCAGCACATCGTGGTGATCGACGACCGCGGCGACGGTCGCGACCAGGGTCTCCCGGTCGGTGTCGTCGGGCAGTCGCAGCGCCATGGCCTGCGAGAACCGCTGATACGACGAGCCGGTGCCGAGGATCGAGGCCATGATCGGCGTCATCGGGATCTCGCCGACACCGCCACCGGGCAGTTCGGCCAGCACCTGCTGCTCGGCCTCACCCGCGCGGGTGGCGATCTCCGCCAGCGCGGCCACGCTGCGCCGCTCGAAGACCTGCCGCGGCGTGAACAGCACACCGCGCGCCTTGGCCCGCGAGACCAGCTGGATCGACAGGATCGAGTCACCGCCGAGCGCGAAGAACGAATCGTCGAGCCCGACCTGATCGACGCCCAGCACCTCGGCGAACACCTCGGCGATGGTCGCCTCGAGCGCACTGGTCGGCGCCCGGAACTCGCGCGGCGCCAGCTGGGGTTCCGGCAGCGCCTTGCGGTCGAGCTTGCCGACCGGGGTCAGCGGAATCTCGTCCAGGACCACGATCGCCGAGGGCACCATATGCGGCGGCAGCACCGCGGCCACATGGTCGGTGACCGCCGCGGGATCGACCGCGCGCCCTGGCACGCCGAGCACGTAGGACACCAGAATCGTCGCACCGGCGGCGGTTTCGCGTCCGATGGTGATCGCGAATTCGACATCCGGATGCCGGCCGAGCACCGCGTCGATCTCACCGAGTTCGATGCGGAAGCCGCGGATCTTCACCTGGAAGTCGGTGCGGCCGACGTAATCGAGCTCCCACGGCACCTCCGGGCGGGCGATGTTGCCACCGCGCACATCCGGTTCGGCGTACCACCGCACCACGTCACCGGTGCGGTACATGCGGGTTCCGGGCGCACCCCACGGGTTGGCGACGAACCGCTCCGCGGTCAGCCCCGGCCGATGCTGGTAGCCGCGGGCCACCGCGCCGCCGGACAGGAACAGCTCACCGGCCACGCCCGGCGGCACCGGGTTCATCCGGGAGTCGAGCACCAGCGCCGACATACCGTGCACCGGGGTGCCGATGGTGATGTGGTCACCCGGGAACAACCGCGCGTACGAGGAGATGATCGTCGTCTCGGTCGGACCGTAGGCGTTGAAGTACTTGCGTCCCGGCTGCCATTTGGCCAGCAGTTCCGGCGTGGTCACATCGCCACCCACCGACGTCACCAGCAACTGCTCCTGGTCGGCCGGATCCATCGTGCCCAGCACCGCGGGCGTGATGATGGTGTGGGTGACCTGCTCGGTGCGCAGCAGCTCCGCCAGTTCCGGACCACCGATGATCTGCGACGGCGTGATCACCAGGGTGGCGCCGATGTAGAACGCGCACACCCATTCCAGCACCGACGGGTCGAAGCTGGGCGAGCAGATGTGCAGGAACCGATGCTGCGGCTCCAGGCCGTACAGGCTCGTCGCCACATCGGCCAGGCCACCGAGGCCGGCATGGGTCACCGTGACGCCCTTGGGCTTACCTGTCGAACCCGAGGTGTAGATGACGTACGCGGGGTGCGCCATCTGCAGCGGGGCGCGCCGGTCGGCATCGGTCACCGGTGCCGCCGACTGCGCGGCGCACAACTCGTCGGTCGCCGGATCGTCGAGGACCAGCCAGTCCACGTCGCCGGGCAGGTCGCCGACATACGCCGAACCGGTGATACCCAGCAGCGCACCGGAATCGGTGAGCATGTGGCGCACCCGATCCTCGGGGTAGTTCGGATCCACCGGCACGTGCGCGCCACCGGCCTTGGTGACGGCCAGCACGGCCAGCACCATCTCGTAGGACCGCGGGAACGAGACCGCGACCAGTTGCTCGGGTCCGACACCGCGTTCGATCAGCACCCGTGCCAGGCGCGAGGACCGGTCGTCGAGTTCGCCGTAGGTGATCGATTCACCGTTGTAGCGCACCGCGATTCGATCCCGGCCCAGCCGGACGCCGTGGCTCATCAGATCCGGCAGCAGACCGGTCGCCATCACCTCGTCGCCGTGGACGTGGGTGAGCAGCTCGTACTCGTCGGCGGCCAGCAGCGACAGATCGCCGACCGCGGTCTGCGGCTGCGCGACGATCGCCTCGAGCAGACGGGTGAACCGCTGCGCGAACACCTCCACCGTGGCCTCGTCGAAAAGGTCACGCGCATAGGAGAATTCGGCGTACATGCCGTTGCGGCCGTCGCCGGATTCCCGAACCGTCAGCGACAGGTCGAATTTCGCGGTGTCGACGTCGAAATCGAGTGCCGAGACGTGCAATCCGGGCAGTTCGAACGTGCTCTCGGGCAGGTTCTCGAACGACAGCGCCACCTGGAACAGCGGATGCCGCGCGGTGGAGCGTTCCGGATTGAGCAGTTCGACCAGCCGCTCGAACGGAATGTCGGCGTGCGCGAAGGCCTGCAGGTCCGCATCCTTGGCGTGACTCAGCAGCTCACCGAAGGTCAGCTCGCCGCGCACATGGGTCCGCAGCACCAGCGTGTTGACGAACATGCCGATCAGATCGTCGAGTTCGGCCTCGCCGCGGCCCGCGATCGGGGTGCCGATCGCGATGTCGTCGGTACCCGACATCCGCGCCAGGAACAGCGCGAGCGCGGTGTGCACGACCATGAACAGCGTCGCGTTCTGTTCGCGGGCGGTGCGCTGCAACCCGTCGTACAGCTCGTTGCCGATCGGGAACAGTACCCGGCCGCCCTGGAACGACTGCACGGTCGGCCGCGGGCGATCCGCGGGCAGGTTCAGCTCGTCCGGAATCCCGGCCAGTGCCTGCCGCCAGTAGTCGGCCTGGGCGCTGAGCAGGCTCTCCGGATCGTCCTCGGAGCCGAGCAGATCGCGCTGCCAGATGCTGAAGTCGGCGTACTGCACCGGCATCGGCGCCCACGCCGGTGCCGCGCCCTCGGCGCGCGAGGCGTAGGCCACCATCAGATCCCGGGTCAGCGGGCCCATCGACCAGCCGTCGGCCGCGATGTGGTGCGCGACGAAGACCAGCACGAAGTCGGTGTCGGTGACCTGGAACAGGCGGATGTGGAACGGAATCTGCGCGGTCACGTCGAAACCGGTCGTCACCGCGGCGGCGACGGCCTCGACCACGCCGGATTCGTCGATCCGCACCGGCTCGAGATCGATCGCCACCTCCGCCGGCGACAGCACCCGCTGCACCGGACCGGCATCGGTCTCGGGATAGACCGTGCGCAGGATCTCGTGACGTGCGATGAGATCGGCAACCGCCGCACGCAGCGCGGACACATCGAGCGCGCCGGAGAGCCGGATCGCCACCGGGATGTTGTCCACCGACGAGGTGGTGTCGAACTGGTTGAGGAACCACATGCGGTTCTGCGCCAGCGACAGCGGGATGTGCTCGGGGCGCGGTCCCGCGGTCAGCGGCGGGCGACCACCGGCACCGGCCTGCTGTTCGACCTTGGCGGCCAGCCCGGCCACCGTCGAGGCTTCGAACAGCGCCCGCACCGGCACCCGGGTGTCGAGCAACGCACCGAGGCGCGCGGCGACCTGCGTGGCCAGCAGCGAGTTACCGCCGAGGGCGAAGAAGTCGTCGTCGGCGCCGACCCGCTCGACCGACAGCACGTCGGTGTAGACGGAGGCGACCGCCTCTTCGATCGGTGTCGAGGGCGCCCGGAAGGCGGTGGTCTCGAATTCCGGTTCGGGCAGCGCGCGCCGGTCCAGTTTGCCGTTGATGTTCAGCGGCAACGCGTCCAGTTCGACGAACGCCGAGGGCACCATGTACGACGGCAACGCCGCGTTCAGTGCCGACTTCACCCCGTCGATGTCGAGGCTCTCGCCGGCCGGCACCAGATAGGCGACCAGCCGGTCGCCGATGCGCGGATCCGACTTCGCGAGCACCGCGACCTGCGCGACCTCGTCCAGGCCGAGCAGCGCCGACTCGATCTCGCCGAGTTCGATGCGGAAGCCGCGGATCTTGACCTGGAAGTCGGTGCGGCCCTGATAGTCCAGCTCGCCCTGCGCATTCCAGCTCACCAGGTCACCGGTGCGGTACATCCGGGTGCCGGGCTCGAAGGGGTTGGCCACGAACCGGTCCGCGGTCAGATCCGGCCGCGCGAAGTAACCGCGGGCCAGCTGCGCACCGGCCAGATACAACTCACCGGCGACGCCGTCCGGAACCGGGTGCAGACGCGAATCCAGCACGTAGACCCGGCTGTTCCACTCCGGCACACCGATCGAGACCGACTGCTGTTCGTCCGCGGCGACGCGGTGGCTGGTGATCGAGACCGCGGCCTCGGTCGGGCCGTACAGGTTGAACAGTTCACCGGCGTTGTCGCGGCGGAACCGCTGCGCGGTCGCACCCGGCAGCGCCTCACCGATCGCCAGCACGCGACGCAGCGAATTCGTCAGCGTCCCATCGGATTCGGTGAGCAGCGCGTCCAGCATCGAGGGAACCACGTGCAGCGTGGTGACCGCCTCGCGGGCCATCAGCTCGTTGAGGTAGGCCGGATCGCGGTGGCCGTCCGGCGCCGCGATCACCAGGCGCCCGCCGGAGACGGCCGCCGACCAGAACTCCCAGACCGACAGGTCGAAGGTGGCCGCGGTCTTCAGCAGCACCGAATCCTCGGCGCCCAGGCCGAATTCGGCGATCTTCCACAGCAACTGGTTGACCACCGCGGCGTGCGGGACCGCCACACCCTTCGGCCGCCCGGTGGAACCGGAGGTGAAGATGACGTAGGCGGTGTGCTGCGGGAGCAGCGGCGCGACCCGTTCGGCGTCCTCGATCGGCGAATCGTCACCGGTGGTGTCGAGGTCGTCGACGCGGACCACCGGTGCGACCTCGGTCTCGAACGCGGCGTCGGCATCGGTGAGCACACACACCACATCGGCGGTGTCGAGGATGTAGCCGGTGCGTTCGGCCGGCTGATCCGGATCCACCGGCACATAGGTGCCGCCGGCCACGGTCACCGCGTACATGGCGACCACCAGGTCGACCGAGCGGCGCATCGCCAGCGCGACCCGCGACTCCGGTCCGACACCGAGCGAAATCAGATGACGGGCCAGCAGATTCACCCGGCGGTCGAGTTCCGCGTAGGTCATCCGGGTGCCGTCGGCCCCGACCAGTGCGTCCCGCTCGGAGTGGGTGTCGACCGTCGCGTCCAGCAGCGAGGCCAGCGTCGCCGACCGGTCCACCGGGTGATCGGTGGCATTGCGGGCGGAGACCAGCGCATCGCGTTCGGCGGCGTCGAGCAGATCGATATCGCCGACCGCGGTGCGCGGTTCGGCCACGATCGCGCCCAGCATCCGCACGAAGCGATCCACGAAGCCCGCCACCGTCTCGTGGTCGAACAGGTCGGTCGCGTAGGTGAAGAATCCGGTGATGCCTTCGGGCGCACCGGTGTCGCTGTAGCGGTCGGTGGCGATCAGGTGCAGGTCGAACTGTGAGAGCTGGGTGTCGAAGTCCAGTCCGCTCACTCGCAGGCCCGGCAGTTCCAGCGTGGCCTGGGCCAGGTTCTGGAACGACAGGCCCACCTGGAACAGCGGATGCCGCGCGGTGGAGCGCACCGGGTTGAGCACCTCGACCAGCCGCTCGAACGGCACATCGGCGTTGGCGAAGGCCTGGATGTCGATATCGCGCTGACGCCCCAGCAGTTCGGTGAAGCCGGCCCCGGCGTCGACCTGGGTGCGGAACACCAGCGTGTTGACGAACATACCGATCAGGTCGTCGAGTACGGCCTCACCGCGACCGGCCATCGGCGTGCCGATGGCGATGTCGTCGGAACCCGACAGCCGCGACAGCAGGACGGCCAGCGCGGTGTGCACGACCATGAACAGCGTCGCGCCCTCGGTGCGGGCCAGGTCGATCAGCGCGCGATGCAGTTCGGCATCGATGCGCATCTCGACCTTGCCGCCGGCGAAACTCTGCACGGCCGGACGCGGGCGATCCGCCGGCAGATCGAGCTGATCGGGCAGCTCGGCCAGCGCCTGCTTCCAGTACGCGACCTGCTTGGAGGCCAGCGAATCCGGATCGTCCTCGCTGCCCAGCAGTTCGCGCTGCCAGATGCTGTAGTCGGCGTACTGGACCGCCAGCGGCGCCCAGTTCGGCGCCAGCCCGGCCGCGCGGGCCGCGTAGGCGGTCATCAGATCGCGAGTCAGCGGGCCCACCGACGAACCGTCGCCGGAGATGTGGTGCACGACCATCGCGAGCACGTATTCGCCTGTGCCGCTCGCGGTTTCGGTATCGCTACCGGAACGGACCTCGAACAGCGCGACCCGCACCGGCACCTCGGTGGTGACGTCGAAGCTGGTGTTGATCAGCGCGACCACCTCGGACTCCACCGCGGCGGCATCGACCACGCGCAGTTCGAGCTCCGGAATCGCCTGGGCCGCGGGCAGGATCACCTGCACCGGGCCCTGGTCGGTCTGCGGGTAGACGGTGCGCAGGATCTCGTGGCGCGCCACCAGATCCGCCATCGCGGCCCGCAGCGCCGACACGTCCAGCGCACCGCTCAACCGCACCGCGATCGGCACGTTGTAGGCGGCCGAGGCGGTGTCGAAGCGGTTGAGGAACCACATCCGCTGCTGCGCCAGCGACAGCGGGATCCGCGGCGGGCGCGGTGCGGCGGTCAGCGCGCGGCGACCGCCGGCATCGGCGTGATGCTCGACCCGGGTGGCGAGCGCGGCGACCGTGGAGGCCTCGAACAGCAGGCGCACCGGCACCCGGGTGTTCAGGGCCTCGCCCAGGCGCGCGGCGACCTGCGTGGCGAGCAGCGAGTTACCGCCCCACGCGAAGAAGTCGTCGTCGCGGCCCATCGTGCCGGATTCCTTGCGCAGCACATCGGCGAAGGTGTTGGCCACGATCTGCTCGATCGGGGTCACCGGCGCGCGGAAGACGGCCTTCTCGAAGACCGGTTCGGGCAGGGCGGCGCGGTCCAGTTTGCCGTTGGCGTTCAGCGGCAGCGCGTCCAGCTGCATGAACACCGACGGCACCATGTAGGACGGCAGCTGTTCGGCCAGCGCGGCCTGCAATGCCTGCTTGTCCAGCTCGGCGGTGCCGACCACGTAGGCGACCAGGCGATCGCCCAGATTCGGATCCGCGTGCGCGACAACGGCGGTCGCGGTGACGACCGGCTGCCGCAGCAGCACCGCCTCGATCTCGCCGAGTTCGATGCGGAAGCCGCGGATCTTCACCTGGAAGTCGGTGCGGCCCCGATAGTCCAGTTCGCCCCGCTCGGTCCAGGCCACCAGGTCACCGGTGCGGTACATCCGCGTGCCCGGCGCCCCGAACGGATCGGCGACGAACCGGTCCGCGGTCAGATCCGCGCGACCGAAGTAGCCGCGCGCGAGCTGCGCACCGGCCAGGTACAGCTCACCCGGCACACCCACCGGAACGGGCCGCAGCCGCGAATCCAGCACGTACACCCGGCTGTTCCACTCCGGCGCACCGATCGACACCGACTGCCGGTCGGCGGTGGTGACGCGATGGCTGGTGATCGAGACCGCGGCCTCGGTCGGGCCGTACAGGTTGAACAGCGCGGCCCCGGCGGTCTGCAGGAAGCGCTGCGCGGTCGCGGCCGGCAGCGCCTCACCGATGGCGAGCACCCGCTTCAGCGACGAGCTGAGCATGCCTTCGCTCTCGGTGAGCAGAGCGTCCAGCATCGACGGCACCACGTGCAGCGTGGTGACGGCGGTGCCGAGCATCAGATCGTTGAGGTAGGCCGGATCGCGATGTCCCTCGGGCGCGGCCACCACCAGGCGGCCACCGCAGGCGGCGGCGGTCCAGAACTCCCACACCGACAGGTCGAAGGTGGCCGCGGTCTTGAGCAGCACCGAATCCCCGGCGCCGAGGCCGAATTCGGCGATCTCCCAGCGCAACTGGTTGACGATGGCGCCGTGCGACACCACCACGCCCTTGGGGCGGCCCGTCGAACCGGAGGTGAAGATCACGTACGCGGCATTGCCGGCGGTGAGTTCACGCAACCGCTCCCCCGTGGTGATCAGCGCCGCCGAGTACCCCGAGAGCTCGAGCCCGTCGAGTTCGATCACCGGACGCTGCGGGGTCCAGCGCAGCGCGCTCTCGTCGTCGTCGCCGGCGGTGGCCGCGACGACGGCCGAGGTGGTCAGCACACAGGCGGGGGCGGCCGTCTCGAGGATGTAGTCGATGCGTTCGGCGGGCTGGCCCGGATCGATCGGCACGTAGGCCGCACCGGTCTTGGCCACCGCGTACATCGCGACGATCAGCTCCACCGAGCGGCCCAGTGCCAGCGCCACCCGATCCTCGGTGCCGATCCCGCATTCGACGAGGTAGCGCGCCAAGCGGTTCACTCGCGCGTCGAGGTCGCCGTAGGTCAGCACCTGCTGCGCCGTTCCGGTGGCCTCGGTGTCGACCACCAGCGCGACCGCGGTCGGATCGGCGGCGACCGTGTCATCGAGCAGCGACACCAGCGTCGCCTCGGTGTCGATCGGGTGGGCGGTCTCGTTCCACTGCCACAGGATCCGCTCGTTCTCGGCCGGATCCAGCAGGTCGATATCACCGACCGGGCCGGACACGTCCGCGATCACCGCATCGAGCACCCGGACGAACCGGTCCGCGAAGCCCTGCACCGTCGACTCGTCGAAAAGGTCGATGGCATAACCGAATTCGGTGATGATCTCGGCCGGTGAACCGTCCTCGGCGTAGCGGTCGTAGAGCGTCACGTGCAGATCGGTCTTGGCCAGCTGGGAATCGAAATTCACCGCGCTCACCGAGAGACCCGGCAGTTCCAGGGCGGTCTCGGCCAGGTTCTGGAACGACAGACCCACCTGGAACAGCGGGTTGCGCGCCGTGGACCGCACCGGGTTGAGCACCTCGACCAGCCGCTCGAACGGCACGTCGGCGTTGGTGAAGGCCTCGAGGTCGCGCTCGCGCACATCGGCGAGCAGCTCGGCGAAGCTCGCGTTGCCGTCGATGCGGGTGCGGAACACCAGCGTGTTGACGAACATGCCGATCAGATCGTCGAGTTCGCGCTCACCACGTCCGGCGATCGGGGTGCCCACGGCGATATCGCCGGTCCCCGAGAGCCGCGAGAGCAGGACGGCCAGCGCCGCGTGCACGACCATGAACAGCGAGGCGTTGTTCGCGCGCGCCAGCTCGTGCAGGCGGGCGTGGCGCTGCGGGTCGATCTCGAAGCGAATCGCCTTGCCCTGGAACGACTGGGCCGGCGGACGCGGACGGTCGGTCGGCAGTTCCAGCTGATCCGGCAGCCCGTCGAGAGCCGTGGTCCAGTAGGCCACCTGCTGGGCGGCCAGCGATTCCGGGTCCTCCTCGGAGCCGAGCACCTCGCGCTGCCACAGCGCGTAATCGGCGTACTGCACCGGCAGCGGCGTCCACTGCGGCGCCTCACCCTGGACGCGTGCGGCGTAGGCCGCCATCAGATCACGGGCCAGCGGTCCCATCGAGGAACCGTCGGCGGCGACGTGGTGGACGGTGAACGCGAGGACGTGTTCCTCGGCCGCCTGGTCCCCGCCGGTGATCCGGAACAGCGCGACCTTCAGCGGCACCTCGGCGGTGACATCGAAGGTGGTCATCGCGAATTCGATGATGCGGTCCAGCAATTCGGACTCGTCGACCGCCACCGGCTCCAGCGGGGGCGCGGTTTCGGTCGCGGGCAGGATCACCTGGTGCGGGCCGTCCGCCGAACGCGGGTAGGTGGTGCGCAGCACCTCGTGGCGGGCCAGCACGTCACCGAGCGCGCGTTCCATGGCCGCGACGTCGAGGGCACCCGACAGCCGCACCGCGAGCGGAATGTTGTCCACCGCGGAGGTGGTGGTGTCGAACTGGTTGAGGAACCAGTAGCGCTGCTGCGCCGGTGAGAGCGGAATCCGTTGCGGCCGTTGCCCGGCCACCAGCTTCGGCCGGGTCCGGCCGGTTCCGGCGCCCTGCTCCAGGCGCGCGGCCAGGGCGGCGACGGTCGACGCCTCGAACAGATCGCGCACCGCCAGCTGGGTGTCGAGCGCGGCGCCCAGACGTGCGGTCACCTGGGTGGCGATCAGCGAGTTGCCGCCCAGTTCGAAGAAGTCGTCGTCGAGACCGACGCGGGTCACGCCGAGCACATCGCTGAACGTGCCGGCCACGATCTCCTCGATCGGGGTGGCCGGGGCGCGGAACTGCCGGGCCTCGAACACCGGCGCCGGCAGCGCCTTGCGGTCCAGCTTGCCGGAGGCGTTGAGCGGGAACGCGTCCAGCACCACGAACGCCGAGGGCACCATGTAGCCGGGCAGCGCCTCGCCGAGTTCGGTGCGCACCGCGTCGGCGTCGACCGTGGCGCCGATCGTGGGCACCACATAGGCGACCAGCTGATCGCCGAGCCGGTCGTCGGAGCGCACGACCACCACGGCCTGCGCGACCGCGTCGACCGCCACCAGCGCCGATTCGATCTCACCCAGTTCGATGCGCAGACCGCGCAACTTCACCTGGAAGTCGGTGCGGCCCAGGTATTCCAGTTCGCCGGAGGAGTTCCAGCGCACCAGGTCACCCGTGCGGTACATCCGCTCGCCGTCACCGAAGGGGTTGGCCACGAACCGATCCGAGGTCAGATCGGCACGCGCGACATATCCGCGCGCCAGCTGATCACCGGCCAGATACAGCTCACCCGCGACGCCGGTGGCGACCGGGTGCAACCGCGAATCCAGCACGTAGACACGGGTGTTCCACACCGGGCGGCCGATCGGCACCGCGACGGTGTCGACCTCGGTCACCTCGTGATAGGTGACGTCGACCGCGGCCTCGGTCGGGCCGTAGAGGTTGTGCAGCCGGGCGCCGGTCAGTTCGATCAGGCGCTGGGCGGTGACCGCGGGCAGTGCCTCACCGGAGGCGAACACCCGGCGCAGCGTCGTGCAGTCGGCGCCGGAGGCGTCCAGCGCGGCGACGAAGACCGACAGCATCGACGGCACGAAGTGCACGGTGGTGATGCGCTCGGCGTCGATCAGCTCCGCCAGATAGGCCGGATCGCGGTGGCCGTCGGGCTTGGCGACGACCAGGCGCGCACCGACCTGCAGCGGCCAGAAGAATTCCCACACCGACACGTCGAAGGTGGCGGGCGTCTTCTGCAGCACGACGTCGTCGAGGTAGAGGTCGTACTCGTCCTGCATCCAGGCCAGGCGGTTCACGATCGCGGCATGGCTGACGGCCACACCCTTCGGCCGCCCGGTGGAACCGGAGGTGAAGATCACGTAGGCGGTGTGCGCGGGCCGCAGCGGCGCGATGCGGTCGGCATCGGCCACCGGGTCGTCGGCGTACTCCGACAGCTCCAGGCCGTCGATCGCCAGGACCGGCACGTCCGGCCGCGCCGCGAGCGGGCTGTCCGCGGTGGTCAGCACGCAGACCGGATTCGCGGTCGCCAGTACGTATTCGGTGCGCTCGGCCGGGTGGTCGGGGTCCAGCGGCACATAGCCACCACCGGCGACGGTCACCGCGTACATGCCGATGACCAGTTCCAGCGAACGCCGCATATGCAGCGCCACCAGCGAATCCGGGCCCACGCCCTGCTCGATCAGGTGGCGAGCGAGCCGGTTCACCCGCGCCGCCAGCTCGCCGTAGGACAGAGTTGTCCCCTCGAACGTGAGCGCCGGTTCGTCGGGATCGCGTTCGACCTGCCTGTCGAACATCGAGGCCAGTGTCAGCGCGACGGTGCCGGCCGCCCGACCGAGCACGACGCGGTCGACGTCGTAGGCGGTGGCGTTCCAGTTGTCGACGATGGTGCGGCGTTCGACGGCGTCGAGCAGGTCGATATCGCCGAGCGCGGCGGCCGGATCCGCGGTCACCGCGTCCAGCATCCGGACCAGGCGATCGGCGAAGGCCGCGACGGTCCGGGCATCGAACATGTCTGTGGCGTACGCCAATTCGGCCGACATACCCACGGAGGGGCCGGGCGCCGCATCGGACGCAGCGGAACCGTCGGCGGCGAAGCGCTCGGTGAGGTTCAGGTGCAGATCGAATTTCGCGGTCAGCACATCCAGCGGCAGGCCGCCGACCTCGAGATCCGGCAGTGCGAACGACGCCTCACCGGTGTTCTGGAACGACAGCATCACCTGGAACAGCGGATGCCGCGCCTGCGAACGCGCCGGATTCAGAATCTCCACCAGCCGTTCGAACGGCAGATCCGCATGCCCGAAGGCGGCGAGATCGGATTCCTTGGTGCGCGCGAGCAATTCGGTGAACGACATCGCCGGATCGACACTGCTGCGCAGCACCAGCGTGTTGACGAACATGCCGATGGCGTCGTCCAGCGCGGCCTCACCACGGCCGGCGACGGCGGTGCCGATGGCCAGATCGTCACTGCCGGACAACCGCGCCAGCAGCGCCGCGAAGGCCGCGTGCGTCACCATGAACAGGCTGGCGCCGTGGGTGCGGGCCAGCGCGTTGAGCCGGCGCACCAGCTCGGCGTCGAGCGAGAACTCGTGCACGCCACCGCGATACGAGGCGACAGCGGGACGCGGCCGGTCGGCGGGCAGATCCAGCTGCTCGGGCAGACCCGCCAGATGCTGCGACCAGTACGACACCTGCTGGGCGATCAGCGATTGCGGATCGTCCTCGGAACCGAGCGTTTCCCGTTGCCACAGGGCGTAATCGGCGTACTGCACCGGCAGCGGCGCCCACCCCGGCGCGGCGCCCTGCGAGCGCGCCGCGTAGGCGAGCATCACATCGCGGGCCAGCGGGCGCACCGACCAGCCGTCACCGGAGATGTGGTGGACGACGAAGACCAGCACGTAGTCCGGCGCCGGCTCGCCCGCGCCGTTGCCGCTCGCGTGCTCGACGCGGAACAGCTTGGCGCGCACCGGAACCGCGGCGGTGACGTCGAAGCCGGTGAGGACCAGCTCGCGCACGCGCTGGGGCAGTTGCGCCTCGGTCACCGGTTCGGCATCCAGTTCCACCGCGTCGCGGTCGGCCGGCAGGATCACCTGCACGCCCTGGCCTTCGGAGGTCTCCGGATAGACCGTGCGCAGCACCTCGTGGCGTTCGATCACATCCGCGACGGCCTCGCGCAGGGCGTCGACGTCGAGCGCTCCGGTGAGCCGGACCGCCATCGGGATGTTGTTGACCGCGCTGGCGGTGTCGAAGCGGTTGAGGAACCACATCCGCTGCTGTGCCAGCGAGAGCGGAATCTCCTCCGGTCGCGGCCCCGCCACCAGGGCGCGGCGGCCACCGGAACCGGCGTGTGTCTCCAGCCGGGCGGCCAGCGCCGCCACGGTCGGCGCCTCGAACAGGGTCCGCACCGGGATGCGCGTGTTCAGCGCCTGGCCCAGGCGGGCGACCACCTGGGTGGCGATCAGCGAGTTGCCGCCCAGTTCGAAGAAGTCGTCGTCGAGTCCGACCGGCCGCGCGTCGGTGTCGATGCCCAGCACTTCGGCGACGGTGGCGGCGACGATCTCCTCGACCGGCGTGGTCGGGGCGCGGAACTCCCGTGCCTCGAATTCCGGTGCGGGCAGCGCGCGCCGGTCCAGCTTGCCGTTCGCGCTCAGCGGCAGGGCGTCGAGCACGACGATCGCGGCCGGAACCATATAGGAGGGCAGCCGCGCCGCGAGCTGCGCGCGAACCGCGTCGACATCGATCTCACCGGCGCCGGCGGCGGGCACGACATAGCCGACCAGCTGTTCGCCGATCCGCTCGTCGGAACGCACCACGGCCACCGCCTGTGCGACCGAATCCTGTGCGGTGAGCGCGGATTCGATCTCGCCGAGCTCGATGCGCAGACCGCGCAACTTCACCTGGAAGTCGGTGCGGCCCATGTATTCGATGGCACCGTCGGCGCCGCGGCGCACCAGGTCACCGGTGCGGTACATGCGGGAACCACTGCCGCCGAAGGGATTCGCGACGAAGCGGTCCGCGGTCAGGTCGGTGCGGCCGAAGTAGCCGCGCGCCAGCTGCGCGCCGGCCAGATACAGCTCACCCGCGACACCGGCCGGAACCGGATGCAGCCGCGCGTCCAGGATGTAGGCCTGCGCGTTCCACACCGGCAGGCCGATCGGCACCGCGCCGGCGATATCCGCCGCGACCGGCATCGCGGTGGCGTGCACGGTGAATTCGGTGGGGCCGTACAGGTTGTGCAGTTCGGCGGTGCCGATGCGGCGGTAGGCCTGCGCGGCGTCGGCGGTGAACGCCTCACCCGCGATCAGCAGGGTACGCAGCGACGACACCTCCGCGGCCGTACCCGCGTGCACGCTGTCGGAGAACACCGACAGCATCGACGGCACGAACGAGGTCATCGTGACCTGCTGGGCCGCGATCACCTCGGCGAGGTAGCCGGGATCACGGTGGCCGTCCGGCGCCGCGATCACCAGGCGCGCGCCGGTGGCGGTCGCACCGAACAGCTCCCACACCGACACGTCGAAGGTCGGCGGCGTCTTGAACAGCACCACGTCATTCGCGCCGATGCCGTATTCGGCGGTGATCCAGCGGATCTGGTTCACCACCGCGGCCTGCGAGACCGCCACGCCCTTCGGCCGTCCGGTGGAGCCGGAGGTGAAGATCACGTAGGCGAGGTGCTCCGGCCGCAGCGGGGCACGCCGTTCGGTGTCGTCGAGTTCGCCGTCCGGGTAGCCGGACAGGTCCAGCTCGTCGATGCGCACGGCGGTCGCGGCACCCTCGAGCGCGCGATCGATGTCCGCGCCGTCGCGTGCGGTGGTGAGCACGGCGATCGGGGCGGCGGTGTCGACCACGTAGCGGATGCGCTCACCCGGCTGTTCCAGATCCAGCGGCACGTACGCGCCACCGGCCTCCAGCACCGCGTAGGCGGCCACGACGAGGTCGAGCGAACGCCGCACGGCCAGTGCCACGCGCGCGTCCGGGCCCACCCCCGCCTCGACCAGATACCGCGCGAGTCGCTGGGCCCGCGCCGCGAATTCGGCGTAGGTCAGCGTGACGCCGGCCTCCGGATCGACGACCGCGACCGCGTCCGGGGTCTGCTCGACCTGGGCGTGGAAGTCGGCCAGCAGGGTGGTGGCACCCTCGCGGCGCACCGGCAGATGGCGTGCGGTGTTGTTCCAGCCGCGCAGTTCCCGCGCCGCCTCGGCGGGAGCGAGCAGATCGATGTCGCCCACCCGGGCCGCCGGTTCGGCGACCACGGCGGACAGCACCCGCACCAGGCGGTCGGCGAAGCCGGCGATCGTCGCGCCGTCGAAAAGGTCGGTGGCGTAGACGAATTCGGCGGTGATACCGGCGGCCGTGGCGGCGCCGTCGGCCGTCTCGGCGGTCTCCTCGGTGAGCACCAGCTGCAGATCGAATTTCGCGGTGTCGATCGGCAGTTCCACACCGCTGACCGTCAGCCCCGGCAGTTCCAGGGCGTTCTGGCCGGTGTTCTGGAACGACAGCATCACCTGGAACAGCGGATGCCGCGCCTGCGAACGGGCCGGGTTCAGGATTTCCACCAGCCGCTCGAACGGGAGATCCGCATGCCCGAAGGCGGCGATATCGGTGCTGCGCACCGACTGCAGCAGATCGGTGAAGCTCGCGCCGCCGTCGATCTCGGTCCGCAACACCAGGGTGTTGACGAACATGCCGATCAGATCGTCGAGCGCGCGCTCACCGCGGCCGGCCACCGGCGTGCCGATGGCGATATCGGACTCCCCGCTCAGCCGCGACAGCACCAGCGCCAGCGCCGCGTGCGTGACCATGAACATGGTCGCGCCGCGAGTGCGGGCCAGTTCGGCGAGCCGGGCGTGCACGTCGGCATCGATGTGGAAGGTGTGCGTCGCGCCGCGGCCGGAGGCGACGGCCGGACGCGGCCGGTCGGCGGGCAGATCGAGCTGTTCGGGCACTCCGCGCAGTGCGTCGCGCCAGTATTCGATCTGGTCGGCGATCACCGATTCCGGATCGTCCTCGCGGCCGAGCACCTCGCGCTGCCAGAGCGCGAAGTCGGCGTACTGCACCGGCAGCGGCGCCCAGGCCGGTTCGCCACCCTCGACGCGCGCACCGTAGGCGGTCATCACGTCGCGGGTCAGCGGGCCCATCGAGAAGCCGTCGGCGGAGATGTGGTGCACCACCAGGGCCAGCACGTGTTCGGTCGGGCTGACCTCGAACAGCCGGGCCCGGAACGGCACCTCGACGGTGACGTCGAAGCCGGTGCCGACCAGCTCCGAAATCCGCTGCGGCAGTTCGGTTTCGGTGACGTCGATCGGCGTGAGATCGGGGATGACCTTCGAGGTCGGCACGATCTCCTGGTAGGCGGTCCCGTCCACCTCGGGGTAGCGGGTGCGCAGCGATTCGTGGCGCGCCAGCACATCGGCGACCGCGATCTGCAGTGCCTGCCGGTCCAGCAGACCCGACAGCCGCACCGCGGCCGGGATGTTGTCCACCGCGGATTCGGGATCGAAGCGGTTGAGGAACCACATCCGCTGCTGCGCCAGCGACAGCGGCACCAGCTCGGGCCGATGCTGCGGCACCAGCGCCGCGCGACCGCCCGCACCGGAACGGGTCTCGGCCCGCGCCGCCAGACCGGCGACGGTGGAGGCCTCGAAGATCTCGCGCACGCCCAGCTGGGTGTCGAGGGCCGAGGACAACCGCGCGGCCACCTGGGTGGCGATCAGCGAGTTGCCGCCGAGGGCGAAGAAATCGTCGTCCAGGCCGACCCGGTCCACGCCGAGCACCTCGGCGAAGGTGCCCGCGACGATCTGCTCCACCGGGGTGACCGGCGCGCGGAACACCGCCGCCTCGAACACCGGGGCGGGCAGCGCCTTGCGGTCCAGCTTGCCGGAGGCGTTGAGCGGGAATTCGTCGAGCACCATCACCAGCGCGGGCACCATGTAACCGGGCAGCTGCCGGCCCAGTTCCTCGCGCACCGCTTCGGCGTCGACCGGAAGGCCCGGTGTGGCAACGACATACGCCACCAGCTGATCGCCGGTGTGCTGGTCGCCGCGGACCACCACGACGGCCCGGTCGATCTCGTCGAGCCCGGTCAGCGCCGTCTCGATCTCGCCGAGTTCGATGCGCAGACCGCGCAACTTCACCTGGAAGTCGGTGCGACCCAGGTAATCCAGTTCACCCTGTTCGTTCCAGGCCACCAGGTCGCCGGTGCGGTACATCCGCTCGCCGGCCGGGGCAGGACCGGCGGGCCCGGAGGCGGTAGCGGAGCGTGACCACGCAGGGCCCTCGGGACTGCCCCCGTCCGACCCAGCGAAGGGGTTGGCCACGAACCGGTCCGAGCTCAGGTCCGGACGCGTCACATAGCCGTGCGCGAGCTGGGCGCCCGCCAGGTACAGCTCACCCGCGACACCCACCGGAACCGGCCGCAGACGCGAATCCAGCACGTAGACACGGGTGTTGAAGACGGGGCGGCCGATCGGCACGGAATCGACATCGGCATCGGTCACCTCGTGATAAGTGACGTCGACCGCGGCCTCGGTGGGGCCGTACAGGTTGTGCAGCGCGGCGCCGGTGAGCTCGCGCAGGCGCTGCGCCGACTTGGGCGCCAGCGCCTCACCGGAGGCGAAGACCAGGCGCAGCGTCGTGCATTGCGCGGCCGCCGCCTCGGCGACGAAGACCGCAAGCATCGACGGCACGAAGTGCGTCACGGTGACGCCCTCGCCGACGATCACCTCGGCCAGATAGGCCGGGTCGCGATGGCCGTCGGGGCGCGCCACCACCAGCCGCGCGCCGATCTGCAAGGGCCAGAAGAACTCCCACACCGACACGTCGAAGGTCGCGGGCGTCTTCTGCAGCACCACATCGGCGGGGGTGAGGCCGTATTCGGCCTGCATCCACGCCAGCCGGTTGACGATCGCCGCATGCGACACCGCGACGCCCTTGGGGCGGCCGGTGGAACCGGAGGTGAAGATCACGTACGCGGTGTTGGCCGGGCGCAGCGGGCCGCGGCGCTCCGCGTCGGTGATCGGCTCGATCGCGTAGCCCGACAGGTCCAGCAGGTCGATGCGCACCTGCGCGGTGTCGATGTCGAGATCGTCACCGGAGGTCAGCACGCAGACCGGATCCGCCGTGGCCAGAATGTATTCGGTGCGCTCGGCCGGATGATCCGGATCCAGCGGCACATAGGCGCCACCGGCGGCGGTCACGGCGTACATGCCGACCACCAGATCGATCGAACGCCGCATACCGAGGGCCACGAAGGTGTCCGGGCCGACGCCGCGCTCGATCAGCCAGCGGGCCAGCGCATGCACCCGGGCCGCGAAGTCGGCGTAGGACAGGCCTGTCCCCTCGAAGCTCACCGCGGTGGCGTCGGGGGTGCGTTCGACCTGCGCCTCGAACAGCGAGACCAGGGTGGCCGAGCCGTCGACCTCGTGGTCGGTCGCATTCCATTGCGACACCACGAGTTCACGTTCGGCGGGCTCGAGCAGTTCGATATCGCCGGCGGCGACCGCGGGTTCGCCCACGATGGTGGTGAGCACCCGCAGCAGCCGGTCGGCGATGCGGCGCACCGCGTTCTCGTCGAACAGGTCGCGCAGATAGCCGGCCCGGACCCGCAGGGTGGAGCCCAGCGAGGCGATCAGGCTCAGCGGGTAGTGGGTGGCGTCGGTGGCCTCGAGTCCGGCCACCGCCATACCGTCGATGTCGGCGGCCTGGCGCTGAATGCCCTCGGCATCCACCGGATAGGACTCGAACACCACCAGGGTGTCGAACAGTCCGCCGACGCCGATCGCGTCCTGGATATCGGCCAGGCCGAGGTAGTGGTGGTCGAGCAGATCCGCCTGCTCACCCTGCACCCGCGTGAGCAGCTGCTCCGCGGATTCGGCGGCATCCAGGCGCACCCGCACCGGCACGGTGTTGATGAACAAGCCGACCATGGACTCGACACCCGCCAGCTCCGGCGGACGGCCCGAGACGGTGGTGCCGAACACCACGTCGTCACGGCCGGTCATGCGGCCCAGGACGATGCCCCAGGCCGTCTGCAGCACGGTGTTGGCGGTGACGCCCAGGCGCGCGGCGAATTCGGTCAGCCGGGCGGTCTGCGCGGTGTCGAGTTCGAAGACGTACTCGTCCGACAGCGCGGTGATCTCGCGACCGGCATCGGGACGCGCCAGCAGGGTCGGCTCGGAGATGCCGGCGAGGGCATCGGTCCACGCCGCCAGCGAGGCCGAATGATCCTGCTGGGCAACCCATTCCAGGAAATGCCGGTAGGAGCGCACCGCGGGCAGCGCGCCGGAGTCGGCGTGCGTGGCGTAGAGCACCAGCAGATCCCGCATGAGCAGCGGCATCGACCAGCCGTCGAGCAGGATGTGGTGGTTCGAGACGACCAGCGACCAGCGCTGCTCGGCCACCCGGATCAGGGTGAACCGGATCAGCGGCGGCGCGGCCAGGTCGAAGCGGCGGGTCCGGTCGGCCTCGATCAGATCCGCGGCCTCGCCGGTCTCGCGGCGGTCGTGTTCGGCCCACGTCGCCCGCACGCCGTCCAGCACGACCTGCACCGGATGCCCCTGCGCGTCGGTGACGAAGGCCGTGCGCAGCGTCTCGTACCGATCGATCAGAGCCTGTGCGGCACTGCGCAACCGGGCCGGATCGACGCGGCCGGTGAGGTCGAGAACGGCCTGACCGGTGTAGACGTCGACGGAGGCGGCGGCCAGTTCGGCGTGGAACAGCAGACCGGCCTGCAGCGAGGACAGCGGCCACACCTGCGAGATCTCACCGAAGCGCCGCTCCCAGCCCTCGATATCGCTCTGGCCGACGCGCACCAGCGGGAAGTCCGACGGGGTGTGCCCGCCCGCACCGGCCGATTCCGCGTGTCGCGCAACGGCTTCCAGCGCCCGCGTCCACAGTTCGCCGAATTCGCGCACGGCGTCGGCGTCGAGCAGCGTGGTCGGATAGCCGATCCGCGCGGTCAGCCGGTCACCGACGACGATGGCGTTGATGTCCAGCGGCGCCATCGCCGGCATGTCGGCGTCGTAGTCGCCGGCCAGTTCGCCGAGTTCCGGGGCGGGAATCCAGCCGAAACCGCGCAGCGCCTCGGGCACCGCGTTGTCGGAGACCCGGCCCAGGTAGTTGAAGCTGACCTGGCCCGGCATCTGCTCGGGCAGCTGGTTGGCCGTGCGCGGGTTCAGGTAGCGCAGCATGCCGTAGCCCAGGCCCTTGTCGGGCACGGCCAGCAGCTGTTCCTTGACCGCCTTCACGACCCGGCCCATCGCCGGGCCGCCGGTCAGCGCCGCGTCGATGTCGAGACCCGACAGGTCGAAGCGGACCGGGAAGATCGCGGTGAACCAGCCGACCGTGCGGGACAGATCCGCGCCCGGCACGACGTCCTCTTCGCGGCCGTGCCCCTCGAGGCGCACCAGCGCACTGTCGGCCCGGTCGTCCGAACCGGCGTGCGCGGCACGCCATTTCGCGACGGCCAGCACCAGCGCGGCCAGCAGGCCGTCGTTGATTCCGCCGTGGTAGAGCGCCGGCACCGCGGTCAGCAGGGACTTGGTGACCTCCGGCGAGACCTCGACCTCGACCTTGCCGGCGACCCCGGCCACATCGACGGCGGGATCGAACGGCCGCTCGGTGAGCAGCGGGTCCGGGCCGTCGACGACCGCACGCCACCAGTCGAGTTCGGCGTCGCGGTCGGCGGCGGCACGCTCGAGCGCATGCGACCAGGTGCGCATGCTGGTCGGCGGCGCGGCCAGCTCGGGGGTCTGCCCTGCCGAGAGCTGTCCCCAGGCGGTGACGAAGTCGGGCACCAGGATGCGCCACGACACACCGTCGATGACGAGGTGGTGGGCGGCCACGATCAGGCGTCCGGCCCGGTCGGCGGCCGAGGGCTCCAGCCAGGCGAAGCGCACGACCACACCGGCCTCCGGATCGAGCCGGTCCAGGCTCGCGTCCAGGGCCGTGGTCGCGATCTCGAACAGTTCCGAATCGGTTGCGGCGGCGTCGAATTCGGTGTGATCGAGCAGTGACTCGACATCGACGCTGCCCGGTGCGGCGGTCTCCACGATCCATTCCGCGCCCGCGTGCCGGCGCAGCCGCGCCCGCAGCATGTCGTGGCGATCCACGACGGCGGCGACGGTGGCCAGCACCCCGGCCCGGTCGATGCCGATCGGCAGTTCCAGGGCCAGCGCCTGATGGAACCGGCCGAACGAACCCGACCGCTCCACCATGAACCGGGCCACCGGAGTCAGCGGCATGGTGCCGACGCCGCCGCCGGGCAGCTCGGCCAGCACCGGCACCGAATCACCCTGTCCCGCAGCGGATTCGGCGACCATTGCCAGTCCGGACACGGTGCGCTGTTCGAAGACGTCGCGCGGGCTGAACACCACGCCGCGCGCCTTGGCCCGCGACACCAGCTGGATGGAGACGATCGAATCGCCGCCCAGCGCGAAGAAGGAATCGTCGACGCCGACGCGTTCGATGCCCAGCACCTCGGCGAACACCTCGGCGATGGCCTGCTCCACCGGCGTGCGCGGTGCGCGGAAGGTGGTATCGGTGGCGAACTCCGGTTCCGGCAGCGCCTTGCGATCGAGCTTGCCGGCCGGGGTCAGCGGTACCCGATCGATGACCATGATCGAGGACGGCACCATGTAGCCGGGCAGGCGCTGTTCCAGATGCGCCGTCACATCCGCGACGTCGATCGACGCGCCCGGGACCGCGACGACGTACGACACCAGCGAGGTGGCGCCCGCGCCGCGGGTGTGACCCACCGTCACCGCGAAATCGACGGAATCGTGAGCGGTGAGCGCGGCGTCGATCTCACCCAGTTCGATACGGAAACCGCGCACCTTGACCTGGAAGTCGGAACGGCCGACGTATTCGACCTCGCCGGTGTGGTTCCACCGCACCACGTCACCGGTGCGGTACATCCGCTGTCCGGGTGCGTAGGGGTTGGCCACGAAGCGTTCGGCGGTCAGGCTCGCCCGCGCGTGATAGCCGCGGGCCAGCTGCACACCGGACAGATACAGCTCACCCGCGACACCCACCGGAACCGGCCGCAACCGGGCGTCGAGGACGAGCGACTGCATACCTCGGATCGGGCCGCCGATGGTGACCGGATCGCCCGCGGCCAGCGGATCGCTGATGTTGGTGGCGATGGTCGCCTCGGTCGGGCCGTAGGCGTTGTGGAACCGGCGCGGCGACCCGTCCGGGGTCACCGACCACTTGGCGACCTGCTCGGCGGTAACCGCCTCACCACCGGCGATGACGACCCGCATCCCGGCCAGATCGGCGGGATCGAGGGTGGCCAGCACGGACGGGGTGATCAGGGCGTGGGTGACGCCCTCACGGGCGATCAGCTCACCGAGTTCGCTGCCGCCGTAGGTGCCCGGCGGCACCACGACCAGCGCACCGCCCGCACCGACGGCGAGCAGGAACTCCAGAATCGAGGCGTCGAAGCTGGGCGAGGCGAAATGCAGTGCGCGCGAATCGGCATCGAGCCGGTAGCGCTCGTTCTGTTCGGCGCGGAAGTTCGCCAGGCCGGCGTGGGTGACCACCACGCCCTTGGGCACACCGGTGGAACCGGAGGTGTAGATGACGTAGGCCGGATGCTCGACACGCAGCGGGCGCACCCGGTCGGCGTCGGTGATCGCGGCGGCGTCGTAACCGTCGATGTCGAGCTCGTCGAGAACCAGCCAGTCCACCGACTCCGGCAGATCGTCGCGCACCGAGGCCACGGTCAGGCCGACGGGCGAACCCGAATCGGTGACCATGTGGTCGATGCGGTCGGCCGGGTACGCGGGGTCGATCGGCACGAACGCCGCACCCGACTTGGTCACCGCCCATTCGGCCAGATAGCTCTCGGCCGAGCGCGGCACGGCCACCGCGACCAGGTCCTCGGTGCCGATCCCGCGTTCGATCAGCAAGCGCGCCAAGCGGTTCGACCGCTCGTCGAGTTCCCGGTAGGTGAGGGTGCGCCCGTCGGCGATCACCGCGGGAGCCTGCGGGTCGCGGCCCGCGGCCTCGGCCAGCAGCTGCGGCAGGGTCGCCGCCGCGATCGCCGGGCCGCCCGTGCGCGCGAGCAGGTCCGCGCGCTCGGACGCCTCGAGGATGTCGACCGCGCCGACGGCGATGCGCGGATCGGTGGCCACCGCCCGCAGCACCCGGATCCAGCGATCGGCGATTTCCGAGGCGGTCTGCTCGTCGAACAGATCGGTGGCGTAGACGAGGTTCAGCGCCATGCCGTTGGCGGCCGCACCGTCGGCGTCGCCGACCCGTTCCGACAGCGTGAACTGCAGGTCGAAGCGGGCGATGTTCTCCTCGCGCTCGACCGTGGACACGGTCAGGCCCGGCAGCTCGAGGCTCGCGCGGTCGAGGTTCTGGAAGGCCAGCATCACCTGGAACAGCGGGTTGCGGGCCTGCGAGCGCTCCGGCGCCAGCAGTTCCACCAGCCGCTCGAACGGCACGTCGGCATTGCCGAAGGCCTCGAGGTCGGTGTGGCGGACCCGCTCCAGCAGTCCGGTGAACGACTCGTCGGGGTCGATGCCGGTCCGCAGCACCAGGGTGTTGACGAACATGCCGACCAGATCGTCGAGCGCGGCTTCACCGCGGCCGGCGATCGGGGTGCCGACGGCGATGTCCTCGGTACCCGACAGATGTCCCAGCAGGACGGCCAGGGCCGCGTGCATCACCATGAACAGCGACGAACCCTGTTCGCGCGCAACGCCTTCCAGTGCACCGATCAGCTCGGGCGTCAGAGTGCGATGCAGTTCGGCACCGCGCAGCGAGGCGATCGCCGGGCGCGGGCGGTCGGCGGGCAGGGTGAGCTCTTCCGGAATTCCGGACAGCGAGCGCTGCCAGTAGTCGACCTGGCCGGCCAGCAGCGACTGCGGATCGTCCTCCGAGCCCAGCACCTCGCGCTGCCAGATCGCGAAATCGGCGTACTGCACCTCGAGCGGCGCCCAGCCGGGGGCACTGCCCTGGGTGCGGGCGGTGTAGGCGGTCATCACGTCGCGGGCAAGCGGGGTCATCGAGAACCCGTCGGCGGCGATGTGGTGCACGACCACGACCAGCACGTGTTCGTCGCTGTGCACCTGGAACAGCCGGGCGCGCAGCGGAACCTGTTCGGCGACATCGAATCCCGCGGACGCGAAATCGGTCACCGCGGTGGTCAGATCGGCATCCGAGACCGGGTAGGCGCGCAGATCCAGCACGATCTGCTCGGCCGGCACCACCAACTGCATCGGCGTGCCGCCGTGCTCCGGGTAGCGGGTGCGCAGCGACTCGTGCCGGCGCACCACGTCGAAGACGGCCAATTCCAATGCGGCCGTGTCGAGTTCACCGGAGAGCCGGACCACCAGCGGCAGGTTGTAGGCCGCCGAGGAGGTGTCGTACTGGTTCAGGAACCACATGCGCTGCTGTGCGAACGACAGCGGCACCGGTTCCGCGGCGGCGCGCGCGCGGGCGATCAGGCGCGGGCGCGCCTCGCCGCCGGTGTGCGTTTCCAGCCGCGCGGCCAGCGACTCCACGGTCGAGGCCTCGAACAGCGCGCGCACACCGACCGTCGTGCCCAGCGCGGCCCCGATACGGGAGACGACGCGGGTGGCGATGAGCGAGTTGCCGCCCAGATCGAAGAAGTCGTCGTCGAGCCCGACCCGTTCCACGTCGAGCACCTCGGCGAAGACCGCGGCCACGATCTCCTGGACCGGAGTCTCGGCGGCCCGGAAGGCGCGCGACTGCACCGCGGGGGCGGGCAGGGCGCGACGGTCCAGTTTGCCGTTGACGGTCAGCGGAATGCGGTCCAGCACCACGAACGCCGAGGGCACCATGTACGCGGGCAGTCGTTCGGCCGCACCGTCGCGCACGACGTCCAGCGCCGGTTCGGTCTGTCCGGCCGGGGGCACCACATAGGCGACGATGCGCTGGTCGCCCGGCTGGTCCTCGCGCACGACGACCGCGGCCTGCGCGATCCCCGGCTGGGCCAGCACCGCGGCCTCGATCTCGCCGAGTTCGATGCGGAAACCGCGCACCTTGACCTGATCATCGGCGCGGCCCAGATATTCGAGTTCCCCGAAGCGGTTCCAGCGCGCCACGTCACCGGAGCGGTACAGCAGCGTCCCGGGCTCACCCAGCGGATCGGCGACGAAGCGGGCCGCGGTCAGATCCGGGCGGCCCAGATAGCCGCGCGCCAACTGCGGACCGGCGACATACATCTCGCCGGCGACGCCGACCGGAACCGGATGCAGCCGGTCGTCGAGTACGTACACCCGCAGTCCGGCGATGGCCCGGCCGACCACCGAACCCGTTGCCGCGGCGATGGTTTCGGCATCGAGCACCCGATGCGAGACGTGCACCGTGGTCTCGGTGATGCCGTACATGTTGACCAGTCGCGGCGCCGTGTCGCCGTGGCGGGCCACCCAGTCCGCGAGCCGGCGCAGCTCGAGCGCCTCACCGCCGAAGACCACATAGCGCAGGGCCAGCGGCCGGCCACCGGCCAGGCGATCGGCCTCGGCCAGCTGATAGAACGCCGAGGGGGTCTGGTTGAGCACCGTCACCCGTTCGCGGCGCAGCAGTTCCAGGAACTGCTCGGGCGAGCGCGAGGTGTAGTAGTCGACCACGACCAGCGTGCCGCCGAACAGCAGCGGACCCCAGATCTCCCACACCGAGAAGTCGAAGGCGAAGGAGTGGAACATCGTCCACACGTCGTCGGCGCCGAAACCGAACTCGCGATCGGTGTTGCCGAACAGCCGCACCACGTTCCGGTGCGCGACCGCCACACCCTTGGGGCGGCCGGTCGAGCCGGAGGTGTAGATGACGTAGGCGATATTGCTCGCCGACAGCGGCGCGTTGCGATCGGCATCGGTGATCGGGCCCTCACCCGCGTCCACCAATTCCGGTGTCTCCGCGCCGAATCCGTCCATCAGCACGGTCGGCAGGCCGGTCGGCAGCTCCACCTCGGTGCCGCCGTCCACGATCACCCCGGCCGGACGCGAATCCGCGAGCACGTAGGCGATGCGTTCGGCCGGATAGCTCGGATCGATCGGCACGTATCCCGCGCCGGACTTGACGACCGCCAGCAGGGCGACGACCAGATCCAGCGAGCGCGGCAGCACCACCGCGACCAGCGTCTCGGGTCCGGCGCCGTCGGCGATCAGCCTGCGCGCCAACTGGTTCGCGCGCCGATCCAGTTCCGCGTAGGTGAGCTGATCGGCGCCGAACTTCGCCGCCACCCGGTCGCCGTGCTCGGCGACCGCGGCGTCGAACAGATCCGACAGCGTCACGGCCCGGTCGGCGAACCGCCCGGCGCCGCCGTCCTCGCCGGCCGAGACCCAGCGCTGCGAGACGTCCAGGCGTTCGCCCTCGCCGAGCAGATCGATATCGCCCACCACCGTGGTGGCGTCTTCGGCGACACTGCCCTCGGTGACACTGCGCAGGATCCGCAGCAGGCGGTCGGAGAAGGCGGCGACGGTCTCCGGATCGAACAGATCGGTGGCGTAGGTCCACGACAGGGCCAGCCCCGCGCCGTCGGCGGCATCGCCGACGGTCAGCTGGATATCGAATTTCGCCATTCCCGGATCGGCGTCGACGACCGCGAGATCCAGGCCGGGCAGGGCGGCCGTGGTGGCGTCGCGCTGTCCGGTGGCCTCGAAGGTCAACGCGACCTGGAACAGCGGATGATGCGCCTGGGAACGCACCGGGCTGAGCACGTCCACCAGCCGCTCGAACGGCACGTCGGCGTTGGCGAAGGCGGCCAGGTCGGTCCGGCGCACGTCGCCGAGCAACTCCGCGAACGTGGCATCCGGGCGCACCGGAGTGCGCAGCACGAGCGTGTTGACGAACATGCCGATGAGGTCGTCGAGTGCGCGTTCACCGCGACCCGCGATCGGCGTGCCGATGGCGACGTCGGTGCTGCCCGACAGCCGCGCCGCCCAGGTGGCCAGCGCCGCGTGCATCAGCATGAACAGCGTCACGCCGTGGGCGCGCGCGTACTCGGTGAGCCGTGCGTGCAGGTCGGCGTCGATCGAGAACTCGTGTGTCGCACCGGCATTGGTGGCGATCTCCGGGCGCGGGCGATCGGCCGGCAACTCGATCTGCTCGGGCAGATCGCGCAATTGCTCGGTCCAGTAGGCGATCTGGCGAGCCGCGACCGATTCCGGATCGCCCTCGGCGCCGAGCACCTCGCGCTGCCACAGCGCGTAATCCGCGTACTGCACCGGCAGCGGCGCCCACTGCGGGGACTCGCCGCGCGAGCGCTCGGAGTAGGCGGCGACCACATCACGCAGCAGCGGGCGCAGCGAGAAGCCGTCCCCGGCGATGTGGTGCATGACCAGCACGACCACGTGCTCGTGCGGGCCGACCTCGAGCAGGGTGGCCCGGAACGGGACCTCGGCGGTCACGTCGAAGAAGACATTGACCAATTCCGCCACGCGCGCGGGCACGTCGGCGGCGTCGACCGTCTCGGTGGCGAGTTCGACACCGGCGGCCTGCGCGGACAGCACCCGCTGGTAGCCGTCACCGGCGATCTCCGGGTACACGGTGCGCAGCGATTCGTGCCGCGCGACCACGTCGCGCACGGCCGCGGCGAAGGCCTCGCGGTCCAGCGCGCCGGTCAGCCGGATCGCGACCGGGATGTTGTTGACCGCGGTGCGGTTGTCGAACCGGTTGAGGAACCACATCCGCTGCTGAGCGGGCGAGAGCGGGACCAGTTGCGCGGTCTCACCGGTCGGGAGCGCGACGGGCTCGGGCCGCGGCTGAGCGGTCAGCGCGAGCCGGCCGCCCTGTCCCGCTTGGGTTTCCAGTCGCGCGGCCAGCGCCGCGACCGTGGAGGCCTCGAACAGGGTGCGGACCCCGACCTCGGTGTCGAGCGCCGCGCCCAGCCGGGCCGCGACCTGGGTGGCGAGCAGCGAGTTGCCGCCCAGTTCGAAGAAGTCGTCGTCCAGGCCCACGCGGTCCACGCCGAGGATTTCGGCGATCACGTCGGCGACGGACTGTTCCACCGAGGTGCTGGGCGCGCGGAACACCTTGGCCGCGAAGGTCGGCGCCGGTAGCGCCTTGCGGTCCAATTTGCCGGAGGCGTTGAGCGGGAAGCTGTCGAGCACTACGAAGGCCGCCGGCACCATGTACGCCGGAAGTTGTTCGGCCAGCGCGGATTTCACCGCGTCGACCGCGATCTCGGCGCCCGGGGCGGCGACCACGTAGGCGACCAGCTGATCGCCGGTGCGATCGTCGGAGCGCACCACCACCACGGCCTGCCCCACCGATGCGACGGCGGTCAGCGCGGATTCGATCTCCCCGAGTTCGATGCGCAGGCCGCGCACCTTCACCTGGAAATCGGTGCGGCCGAGGTATTCGAGCTCACCGGATTCGGTCCAGACCACCAGGTCACCGGTGCGGTACATCCGCTCACCGGCCCCGAACGGATTGGCCACGAAGCGGTCCGCGGACAGATCCGGCCGCGCCACATATCCGCGGGCCAGCTGTGCGCCCGCCAGATACAGCTCACCCGCGACACCCACCGGAACCGGCTGCAGCCGCGCGTCCAGCACGTAGACCTGGGTGTTGAACACCGGCGCACCGATCGGCACCGACGCCAGATCCGCGTCGACGACCTCGTGATAGGTGACGTCGACCGCGGCCTCGGTCGGGCCGTAGAGGTTGTGCAGGCGGGCGCCGGTCAGGCGGCGCAACTGCTGTGCGGTGGTGCCGGGCAGCGCCTCACCCGAGGCGAAGACGTTGCGCAGACCGGTGCATTCGGCCGCGGCCGGCTCGCCGACGAAGACCGCGAGCATGGACGGCACGAAGTGAATGACCGTCACGCCCTCGCGCACGATGACCTCGGCCAGATAGCCCGGGTCGCGATGTCCGTCCGGTCGTGCCACCACCAGGCGCGCACCGACCTGCAAGGGCCAGAAGAACTCCCACACCGACACGTCGAAGGTGGCCGGGGTCTTCTGCAGCACCACATCGTCGGCGGCCAGGCCGTACTGGGCATGCATCCACACCAGGCGGTTCACGATCGCGGTGTGCGGAACGGCCACGCCCTTCGGGCGGCCGGTGGAGCCGGAGGTGAAGATCACGTAGGCGGTATTGCCCGGTCGCAGCGGCGCGGTCCGGTCCGCGTCGGTCAGCGGCGCGTCCGAATATCCGGACAGCTCGAGCCGATCGATACGCACCTCGGGCGCGATATCGCTTGCGGTGGAAGCATTTTCGCGCAGCGCCTCGCCCGAGGTCAGCACACAGACCGGACGGGCGGTGTCGAGGATGTAGTCGGTGCGCTCGGCCGGATGATCCGGATCCAGCGGCACATAGGCGCCACCGGCGGCGGCCACGGCGTACATGCCGACCACCAGATCGATCGACCGCCGCATCCCCAGAGCGACCAGCGACTCGGGTCCGACACCCTGGTCGACGAGCCAGCGGGCGAGCCGGCGCACGCGAGCGGCGAACTCGGCGTAGGACAGACTCGTCCCCTCGAAGATCACCGCGGTCGCGTCCGGCGTGCGCGCGATCTGAGCCTCGAACAGCGAGACCAGCGTCGCGGCGGCGTCGTCGGACACCGTCGGCAGCGCGGCATCGATCGGGAATTCGGTGTCGTTCCAATGCCGCAGCACCAGAGCGTTCTCGGTGGCGTCGAGGACCGGCAGGGCGCCCACGCCGACCGACGGATCCGCGGCCACGGCCTGCAGCACGCGCAGGAAGCGACGGGCGAACGATTCGGCGAACACCTGGTCGAACAGATCGGTCGCGAAGACCAGTTCGGCGGCCATCTCCGCGCCGGCGGCGGCGTCCGAGCCGGTGCCGACCGGACCCTCGCTCAGCGTCAGCTGCAGATCGAATTTCGCCGTCTGCGAATCGATTCCGAGTTCCGCGACGGTCAGTCCGGGCAGCTCCAGGGCGGTACGGCCGAGGTTCTGGAAGGACAGCATCACCTGGAACAGCGGATGCCGCGCCTGCGAACGCGCCGGGTTGAGCACCTCGACCAGCCGCTCGAACGGCACGTCGGCGTGGGCGAAGGCCGACAGGTCGCGCTCGCGGACCTGGGCCAGCAGTTCGGTGAACCGCGCACCCGGGTCGACCTGCGCGCGCAGCACCAGGGTGTTGACGAACATGCCGACCAGATCGTCGAGGGCTCGCTCACCGCGACCGGCGACCGGAATACCCACGGCGATGTCGTCGGTGCCGCTCAACCGCGCCAGCAGCGCGGCGAAGGCGCCGTGCACCACCATGAACAGCGTGCTCTGCTGCCCCTGCGCGACCCGGTTCAGCCCGTCGACCAGTTCACCCGGCACCCGGAACCGGTAGGTCCCGGCCTCGTAGCTGGCGACGGCCGGCCGCGGACGGGTCGACAGCCGCAGTTCGTCGGGCAGGCCGTTGAGCGCGTTGTGCCAGTACCCGAGTTGTTCGGAGATGACCGACCGCGGATCGTCCTCCGAACCCAGCGATTCCCGTTGCCACAGTGCGTAATCCGCGTACTGCACGGGCAGCGGCGCCCAGCCGGGCTCCGATCCCGCGGTGCGGGCCAGGTAGGCGGTGATCAGATCGCGCACCAGCGGGGTCATCGAGAAACCGTCGGTGGCGATGTGGTGGACCACCACGACCAGCACATGGTCGGCGTCGCCGAGGCGGTACAGCCGCAACCGGGTCGGCGGCACGGCGGTGACATCGAAACCGCGGCCGACGAATTCGGTCAGCGCGGCCGGCAGGTCCGCCTCGGTGGTATCGACCACGTCCAGCTCGGGCACGGCCCGGGTCGCGGGCAGGATCTGCTGGTAGGCCAGGCCCTCGTGCGAGGGGTAGATCGTGCGCAGCGATTCGTGCCGGGCCACCACGTCCGCGATCGCGGTACGCAGCGCGTCGACATCGAGTTCACCGGTCAGCCGCACCGCGGCCGGAATGTTGTTGGTCGCCGAATCGGTGTCGAAGCGGTTGAGGAACCACATCCGCTGCTGCGCCAGCGACAGCGGCGGGAATTCCGGGCGAGTGCGCGGCGTAAGGGCCTGGCGCACACCGGATCCCACCTGGGATTCGACGCGCGCGGCCAAACCGGCCACGGTCGGCGCCTCGAAGACGGTGCGCACGCCGACCTCGGCGTCCAGCGCCGCGCTCAGCCGCGCCACCACCTGGGTGGCGATCAGCGAGTTGCCGCCCAGATCGAAGAAGTCGTCGTCCACACCGACCGGCCGCTCGCCGGTATCGAGGCCGAGTACGTCGGCGAAGGTCGCCGCGACGATCTCCTCGACCGGCGTCGACGGCGCCCGGAATTCGCGGGCCGCGAACACCGGCTCCGGCAGCGCGCGCCGGTCCAGTTTGCCGTTGGGATTCAGCGGCATCGCGTCCAGCGTGACGATCGCGGCCGGAACCATGTACGACGGCAGCAGCTGCGACAGATGTGCGCGCAGCACCTCCAGGTCCACCACGCCGCCGGCCGGCACCACATAGGCGACGAGCTGATCGCCCAGACGCACGTCCGAACGCACCACCGCGACCGCCTGGGCCACGGATTCGTGTGCGGTGAGGGCGGATTCGATCTCCCCGAGCTCGATGCGCAGACCGCGCACCTTCACCTGGAAGTCGGTGCGGCCCAGGTACACGATCGCACCGTCGGCGCCGCGGCGCACCAGGTCACCGGTGCGGTACATCCGGGAGCCGTAGTCGGCGAACGGATTCGCGACGAAGCGGTCCGCGGTCAGATCGGCCCGGCCCAGATAGCCGCGGGCCAGCTGATCGCCCGCGAGATACAGCTCACCCGCGACACCCGGCGGCACCGGATGCAGCCGCGCGTCCAGCACATAGGCCTGCGCGTTCCACACCGGCAGACCGATCGGGACCGCGCCGCGCACATCGTCGGCCACCGCGGCATGGGTGGCGTGCACGGTGAATTCGGTGGGACCGTACAGGTTGTACAGCCGTGCCGTGCCGACCCGGCGGAACGCCTCGACCGCATCGGAGGTGAAGGCCTCGCCGGCGACGAACAGCGCGCGCAGCGAGGCCAGCGCGGAACTGTCGACGGCGCCGGAGAAGACGGTCAGCATCGAGGGCACGAACGAGGTCATGGTGACCTGCTCGGCGGCGATCACATCGGCGAGATAGCGCGGATCGCGGTGCCCGTCGGGGGTGGCCACGACCATCCGGCCACCGACCGACAGCGGCGCGAACAACTCCCACACCGAGACGTCGAAGGTGGCGGGCGTCTTGAACAACACCACATCGTCGGCGCCGATGCCGTATTCGCCGGTGATCCAGCGAATCTGGTTCACCACCGCGGAATGCGGGACGGACACGCCCTTCGGGCGGCCGGTCGAACCGGAGGTGAAGATCGTGTACGCCGGATTCGACGGGCGCAGCGGGGCGAGGCGATCCGCGTCGGTCAGCGGCTCGTCGGAGTAGTCCGCGAGATCCAGCTCGTCCAGGCGCAGAACGGGGCGGTCACCGGCCTCCAGGTCGCCCGCGTTCGCCGCGGTGGTCAGCACGCAGACCGGTTCGGCGGTGTCGAGTACGTAGCCGATGCGGTCGGCGGGCTGATCCAGGTCCAGCGGCACATAGCCGCCGCCGGCCTCGAGCACCGCGTACATGGCGACCACCAGGTCCGTCGAGCGCCGCAGTGCCAGCGCCACCCGCGCCTCGGGACCCACGCCCGCCTCGACCAGCCGCCGCGCCAACCGGCGCACGCGGGCGCCGAATTCGGCGTAGGTCAGGCTCTCGCCGGCCTCGCGATCCACCACCGCGACCGCCTCCGCGTGGGTGCGGGCGACCTCGGCGAACAGCTCGGGAAGCAGTGTCGCGGAACCGATCTCGCGAGAGGTGTAGTTCCACTCACGCAGTTCCCGATCGGCCTCGAGCGCATCGATCAGCGCGATGTCGCCGATGGGGCGGTCCGGATCGGCCACCACCGCGGCCAGCACCCGGTCCAGGCGCTTGGCGAATCCGGCGATCGTCGGCTCGTCGAAAAGGTCGAGCGCATAGGAGAATTCGGCGGACATACCCGCCGCCACACCCTCGGCGTCCGGTGCCTCCTGCAGGGTCAGCTGGAGATCGAACTTCGCCAGCCGGGCGTCGTAGTCGATTCCGTTGACCGACAGGCCCGGCAGCTCCAGGCTGGCGTGGCGGATGTTCTGGAAGGCCAGCATCACCTGGAACAGCGGATGCCGCGCCTGCGAACGGGCCGGGTTGAGCACCTCGACCAGCCGCTCGAACGGCACGTCGGCGTGTGCGAAGGCCTGCAGATCGGTGTTGCGGGCCTGGGCCAGCAGTTCGGCGAAGGTCATGCCGCCGTCGACGTTCGTGCGCAACACCAGCGTGTTGACGAACATGCCGATCAGATCGTCGAGCGCGGCCTCACCGCGACCGGCGACCGGCGTGCCGATCGCGATATCGGAGGTACCCGACAGCCGCGCCAGCAGGATCGCCAGCGCGCCGTGCACCACCATGAACGGCGAGGCGTTGTGGGTGCGGCCGAGGTCGGCCAGGCGCCGCTGGGTTTCCGGCGAGATGACGAACGAATAGGTGCCACCGCGATACGACGCCACCGCCGGGCGCGGCCGGTCGGCCGGCAGCACCAGTTCGTCGGGCAGGTCGGCGAGTTCGCGGGTCCAGTACCGAATCTGGTTGGAGATCAACGAGTTCGGATCGTCCTCCGAACCCAGTACCTCGCGCTGCCACAGCGCGTAGTCGGCGTACTGCACCGGCAGTTCGGTCCAGGCCGGCTGCTCCCAGTTGGTACGCGCGGCGTAGGCGACCATCACGTCGCGGGCCAGCGGATGCATCGACCAGCCGTCGGCGGAGATGTGGTGCACCACCATGCCGAGCACGTACTCGGTTTCGCTGATCTCGAAAAGCCGGGCGTGCAACGGCACTTCGTTGGTCACGTCGAACGACATGGAGGCCAGTTCGACGAGGTGGTCGATCAGATTGTGCTCGGTCACCGGCACCGGGGTCAGGTCCGGCACGATCTGCGCGGCGTCGAGCACGACCTGCACCGGCGCACTGCCGGTCTCCGGGAACACCGTGCGCAGCGACTCGTGGCGGTCGATCACGTCGATGACGGCGACCTGCAGGGCGGCCACGTCCAATTCACCCGAGAGCCGCATGGCGACCGGGATGTTGTTGACCGCCGAGGAGGTGTCGTAGCGGTTGAGGAACCACATCCGCTGCTGGGCGAGCGAGAGCGGCACCTGCTCGGGCCGCTCGCGCGCGACCAGGGATTTGCGCGCGCCGTCACCGGCATGCGATTCCACCCGGGCGGCCAGCGCGGTGACGGTACTGGCCTCGAACAGCATGCGCACCGGCACCCGGGTGTCGAGTGCGCTGCCGAGCCGCGAGGCGACCTGGGTGGCGATCAGCGAGTTGCCGCCCAGATCGAAGAAGTCGTCGTCGGCGCCGACGCGCGCCAGACCCAGCACCTCGCCGAAGATCTGGGCGACGATCTCCTCGATCGGCGTTGCGGGCGTACGGAATTCGCGCACCTCGAACACCGGGGCGGGCAGCGCCTTGCGATCCAGCTTCCCGGAGGCGTTGAGCGGGAACTCGTCCAGCACCACGACCGCCGAGGGCACCATGTAGCTCGGCAGGCGCTCGCGCAGTGCGGCCTGGATGTCGGCGGTCTCGACCGACTCGTCGGCGGCCACCACATAGGCGACCAGCTGGTCACCGGTGACGGTGTCGATCACCAGCACGGCGGCCTGGTTCACGTCCGGCAGTTCGGTCAGCGCCGATTCGATCTCACCGAGTTCGATGCGCTGGCCGCGGAATTTGACCTGGAAGTCGGTGCGGCCGATGTATTCGAGTACGCCGGGCTCGCCGCCGGGACGTTCCTTCCAGCGCACCAGGTCACCGGTGCGGTACAGGCGTGCTCCGGGCTCCCCGAACGGATCGGCGACGAACCGCTCCGCGGTCAGATCCGGACGGTGGCGGTAGCCGCGCGCGATCTGCGCGCCACCCAGATACAGCTCACCGGCCACTCCGGCCGGTACCGGCTGCAGCCCCTCGTCCAGCACGTAGGCCCGGGCGTTCCACACCGGGCGGCCGATCGGCACCGCACCACCGTTCACCGCGCCGACCGGCCAGGCCGTGGCGTTGACGGTGAATTCGGTGGGGCCGTACAGGTTGTAGACCGCCGCGCCGCTGAAGCGCCGGAACAGCGCCACCGTGGCCGGCGCCAGCGCCTCACCACCGACGAAAATGGCTCGCAGCGAGGTGCATTCGGATGCGGGCGCGGTGGCCGCGAACACGGCCAGCAGCGACGGCACGAACGAGGTCATGGTGACCTGATGCCGCCAGATGACCTCGGACTGGTACAGCGGATCGCGATGCCCGTCCGGCGCGGCGACGATCACCTTGGCGCCGACGGCCAGCGTCGCGAACAGTTCCCACAGCGAGGCGTCGAAGGTGAACGGCGTCTTGTGCAGCACGACGTCGACGTCGCTGATGCCGCTCTCGCTGATCTTCCAGGAGATCTGGTTGACCATCGCGGCGTGGTCGACCGCCACACCCTTGGGCCGGCCGGTGGAGCCGGAGGTGTACAGCACGTACGCGAGGTTGCCGGGCCGCAGCGCCGCACGACGCTCGGCGGCGGCGACCGGGCCGGCCTCGAAGCCCGCGAGATCGACGGTGTCGATCTCGAGCACCGGGCATTCGGTGGTCGACACCTCGTCGCGGGAGGTGGTCAGCAGCACCACCGGGCGCGAATTGGCGAGGACGTATTCGGTGCGCTCGGCCGGGTGGTCGGGATCGATCGGCACATACCCGCCACCGGCGGCGAGCACGGCGTAGATCGCCACGAACATGTCGATCGAGCGGCGGATGCCGACGGCGACGAGTTCGTCCGGGCCGACGCCGGACTCGATCAGCTTGCGCGCCAAGCGGTTCACCCGCTCGGCGAACTCACCGTAGGTGATCTCCCCGGCCGGTTCGACCGCCCCGATCGAGCGCTCGCCCGGGTCGAACAGCAGCGCGGTCGCGTGCGGCCGGATGCGCACTTGTTCGTAGAACAGATCCAGCACCGTGGCGAGCGCGGGCACCTCGTGGGCGGTGTCGTTCCAATCCACCAGCACGCGGTCGCGCTCGGCCGGATCGAAGACCTCGATATCGCGGACCAGCGTGTCCGGCCGGGCCACCACGGCTTCCAGTACCCGCAGATAGCGCCGATTGAATTCGGCGACGGTCGCGGCGTCGAACAGGTCGGTGGCATACGACAGCGCCGCCGCGATTCCGGCGGGTTCGCCGCGGCCGCCGCGCTGTTCGGTCAGCGTCCACAGCAGATCGAATTTCGCGATGTCGACATCGAGTTCGTCGGCGGTGACCGAGAGCCCGGGCAGTTCCAGGGCGGCGTGCGACATCTCCTGGAACGACAGCATCACCTGGAACAGCGGATGCCGGGCCTGCGAACGGGCCGGGTTCAGCACCTCGACCAGTCGCTCGAACGGCACGTCGGCGTGGGCGAAGGCCGACAGGTCGGATTCCCGCGTGCGGGTGAGGAATTCGCTGAAGCGCTCGGCGCCGTCGACCTCCGACCGCAACACCAGGGTGTTGACGAACATGCCGATCAGATCATCGAGGGCCTGTTCACCGCGGCCGGCGACCGGTGTGCCGATCGCGATGTCCCTGGTACCGGACAGCCGGGCGAGCAATGTCGCCAGGGCGCCGTGCAGCACCATGAACAGCGAAACACCCTGCGCCCGAGCCAGATCCGACAGCCGGGCGTGCAGGTCGGGATCGATGTCGAAGGTGACGCGGCTGCCGTGGAAGCTCTGCAGGGGCGGACGCGGCCGGTCGGCCGGCAACTCGAGCTGATCCGGCAGTCCCGCCAAAGCCTCACGCCAGTAAGCGATTTCGCGAGCGGCGACCGATTCCGGATCGTCCTCGGCGCCGAGCACCTGACGCTGCCACAGCGTGTAGTCGATGTACTGCACCGGCAGCGGCGCCCACTGCGGAGCGTCGCCCTGCGCGCGCGCCAGATAGGCGGCGGCGACATCGCGGGCCAGCGGGCCGAAGGAGAAGCCGTCCGCCGCGATGTGGTGCACCACGAACGCCACCGCGTAGTCGTCGTCCACGCCGTCGCTGTCGGTCACGCGGTAGATGCGCACCCGGATCGGCAGTTCGCGCGAGACGTCGAAACCCGTGGAGGCGAATTCGGCCAGCACGCCGGGCAATTCGCCGCTGGCGATGGGCGCGACCGGAATGACGAAGTCGACCTCGTCGATCGGCACCACCAGCTGGTAGCCGCCGTCACCGGACTCCGGGAACACGGTGTGCAGCGATTCCTGGCGCTGCATCACGTCCAGCAGCGCCTTGCGCAGCGCGTCGATGTCGACGGTGCCGCGCAGCCGCACCACGAACGGCAGGTTGTAGGTGGGCGCGGCGGGGTCGAACTGGTTGATGAACCACATCCGCTGCTGCGCCAGCGACAGCGGCACCCGGTCCGGGCGATGCTGCGCGACCAGCGGCGGGCGCGCCGCGAAGTCGCCGTCGCCGCCGTGTTCGGCGGCGGCGTCGGCCCGGGCCGCGATACCGGCCACGGTGGGCGTCTCGAACAGCGCGCGCACACCCAGCTGCACGCCGAACGCGGCGGAGATGCGCGCGACGACCTGGGTCGCGACCAGCGAGTTACCGCCGAGGTCGAAGAAGTTGTCGTCCACGCCGACCCGGGGCTGGCTCAGCACGTCGGCGAAGACGCCGGCGACGATCTCCTCGGCCTGGGTGCGCGGGGCGCGATATCCGGTCGCGTCGGCGCTGAACACCGGTTCGGGCAGCGCTTTGCGATCCAGCTTGCCGGAGGTGTTGAGCGGGAACGCGTCCAGCACCATGATCGCCGCGGGCACCATGTAGCTGGGCAGCTTCTCGGCCACGAACCGGGTGAGATCCGACCCGTCGATCGAATATCCCGGCGCCGGAACGACATACGCGACCAGCTGCTGACCGGTCGCGGTGTCGACCACCAGCACGACGGCCTGGCTGACCGCCGGATGGGCGAGCAGATCGGTTTCGATCTCGCCGAGCTCGATGCGCTGGCCACGGAACTTGACCTGGAAGTCGGTGCGGCCGATGTACTCCAGGACGCCGGTTCCGTCCGCGACCGCAGCGTCAGGCCCGGAGGCGGCAGCCTGCGTAACCACGGAGGGCCCGCGGAGGTCGCCTTCAACACTGCGGCGGCCCCAGCGCACCAGGTCACCGGTGCGGTACATCCGTTCGCCGGTGGTCCCGAAGGGGTTGGCGACGAACCGGTCCGAGGTCAGATCGGGCCGGCCGCGGTAACCGCGCGCCAGCTGCCGCCCACCCAGATACAGCTCACCCGGGGCGCCGATCGCGGCCGGACGCAACCGCGAGTCCAGCACGTAGACATCGACATTCCACTCCGGAATACCGATCGGAACCGTCGTGGTGTCGGCGGCGGTGGCCTCCCAGTAGGTCACCGAGACCGCGGCCTCGGTGGGGCCGTACAGGTTGTGCAGACCGGCATCCGGGTTGATCGCCCGGAACATCGCGGCGGTCTCCGGCGGCAGCGCCTCACCGATGACGAAAACCGCGCGCAGCGAATCACATTGGCCCGCGGTGGCGTGCGAGGCGAAAACCGTCAGCATCGACGGCACGAAGTCGGTGACGGTCACCGCGTGCCGCTCGATCATCTGCGCGACGTAGACCGGGTCACGATGGCCGTCCGGATCGGCGACCACCAGTTTCGCGCCGACCATCAGCGGCAGGAAGTAGCCCCACAGCGAGACGTCGAAGGTGGTGGCGGTCTTCTGCAGATAGACGTCGGCCTCGGTCAGGCCGTATTCGTGCAGCATCCACAGCTGCTGGTTGACGATCGCGTGATGGGTGACCGCGACGCCCTTGGGCCGTCCGGTCGAACCGGAGGTGTAGATGACGTAAGCGGTGTTGTCCGGGCGCAGCGGGGCGAGCCGGTCGGCATCGGTGATCGGCGCATCGGACACACCTGTGGTGTCGAGCGTGTCGATCTGCGTCTGCCGCACCGAATCCGGCAGGTCGACCTCGTCGGCGGAACTGGTGAGCACACAGACGGGCCCGGCGCTGTCGAGGATGTAGGCGGTGCGTTCGGCCGGGTGATCCGGGTCGATCGGCACATAGGCGCCACCGGCCTTCAGCACGGCGTGCATGCCGACGACCAGATCCAGCGACCGCCGCATCCCCAGTGCCACCAGCGATTCCGGGCCCACACCGTCGGCGATGAGGATCCGCGCCAGGCGGTTGACCCGGGCGCCGAATTCGGCGTAGGTCAGCGTGCTGCCCTGGAAGTCGATCGCGGTCCGGTCGGGCGTGCGCGCGATCGCGGCGTCCAGCAGGGCCGAGAGCGTGGTGGTCGGCACGTCGTGAGCGGAGCGGTTCCAGCCGGTGACGGTGGCGTCCCGCTCGACGGCCGTGGTGATCGGCAGACCCCACAGCCGGTCCTGTTCACCCGCCTGCAGGAACCGGTCGAAGAACTCGAGGAAGCGCGAATGATGGTGGCGTGCTTCGTCTTCGGTGTAGAGATTCGGGTTGGTCTCGAAGTCGATCCGGGACCGCGCACCGCCCTCGGTCTGATAGAAGTTGACGCCGAGATCCTCGATGGAACCGGTGGAGAGCACATGCAAGCGGCCCGGCGTGTTGCCGAGTTTCAGCTCGTCCTGGAACAACATGATGTTGACCCAGGGGCCGAAGAACTCCGTCGTCACCACACCGTCGCCGACGCCCGCTTCGCGGCTCGCGGCGGCCGCGTCGCGGCGGATGTCCTCGTGCCGGTACCGCTGGTGCCGCAGCGCGCCGGAAACCTCCGTCTGCACGGACCTGAGCAGTTCGGCGACCGTGGTGTCGTGGCCGACGTGCAAGCGCAGCGGAACGATATTCGAGGTGGCGCCGCCCGAACGCCGCATCACCGCGGTGGTGCGCGCGGTGACCGGCAGGCTGAGGATCACGTCCTCGGCATCGGTCCACTGCGCCAGGTAGGCGGCGAAACCGGCGATCAGCAGGACGGACGGGGTGGAGTCGTGAGCTCGCACGGCCGCGGCGAGCAGATCGTTGCGCTCGTTCGACAGTGCCGCGCCGACCACGGTGTTCAGCGGTGCGGGCGGGGCATTGCGGCCGGCGAGGCTGGTGCCCTCCTCGAGTCCGGCCACCCGCTGCGCCCAGTGTTCCTTATCGGTCTGAAAGCGGGTGCTGTCGCGGTAGGCCAGCTCGGATTCGACGAGATCGCGCAGGTCGGAGGCCTTGAGCGGCTTCGGTTCGACCCCGTTGCGGTAGGCCGTGTAGCGCTCGGCGATCCGGTTCACCTGGTTCACCGCGCCGAAACCGTCGAGTGCGATGTGGTGGGCGCGGGAGTACCAGAACCAATGGTCGTCGGCGAGCTGCAATGCCACCGAACGCACCAGGCGGTCGGTGACCATATTCAACGGGTGGGCGATGTCGGCGCGCATCCACTCGTGCGCGGCGGCCTCCGGATCCTCGGCGTCACGCAGATCGACGTGGTCGACGCCGTCGCTGTCGGCGAGGGTGTGGTCGACGTACTGCAGTGGCTGACCGTCGCGTTCGACGATGCGCACGAAGCCGGAACCCAGCTCGTGCGAGGCGTCCAGACTCGCGCGCGAGAGCACCTCGACGTCGATGTCGCCGCGCAGGTCGACGTACTGGGCGATGGTGATCGGCACCTGCGGATCCAGGTGCTGGGCGTACCAGATTCCGAGCTGCGCCGGCGACAGCGGGAACAGTTGATCCCCCGATACTGCCGCGGGCGTTACCTCGCCGCCAGCTTCGCCGTTTCCGCCGAAATCCAGCCGGTCCAACCCGTAACCTCGCTTCCGGAACGCCACGCAGCGCTCCCCGATGGCACACCGATGCCGACGCTCACCTCATCCGAGCGTGGCGTCCGGCATTCGGGGCTCACTTCGATTGCAATCAGACAAAAATGTTCATAGGACCTATCCGTCCGTCGGGCCGATCTTGTTACATGGGCCCGACCACACCCACCGGCCACGGATCGGCCTCGTTTCGAGATTCGCTGATGAACACCGAACCAATCTACCGCCAGGTACCGACAATGAGCCAAGAAGGGCGATAGCGCTCCGACATCAGCACTGGACTACGTTGTCCCGGCCACCTCGCGGTTCGGTCCGGCACTGGGAACCCGCTGGGAATCATCGGTTCCGAGTGACGGAAATCGCGGTGCGCGCGGTGGGTCACGCGCCGGGCCCGGACACCGGGTGCCGCTCCCGCCCGGGGTCGTAGAGATGCGACTGCGCACAGTCGAGCGCGGGGGTGAGCGCCCGCCCGACCAGTATCACCGCGGCCTGCCGCAACCCCGCCGCCTCCACCCGGCCGGCGATATCGGCGAGTGTCCCGCGCAGAATTCGCTGCTGGGGCTGGCTGGCCCGGTAGACCACCACGGCCGGACAGTCCGCGCCGTACTCGCCCGCCAGTTCCGCGGCCAGTTCCCGGATCCGCGTGATCGCCAGATGCAGCACCAGACTGGCCCGTGTCCGCGCGAAGTTCCCCAGCGCCTCCGACCCGGGCATCGCGGTCGAGCGTGCCTGCGTCCGCGTCAGCACCACCGACTGCACCACCTCCGGCACCGTCAGCTCACTGCCCAGGACCGCGGCCGCCGCCGCGTACGCCGGCACCCCCGGCGTCACATCCCAGGAGATGCCCAGTGCGTCGAGTCGCCGCGTCTGTTCGGTCAGCGCCGAATAGATCGACGGATCCCCCGAACACAGCCGAGCCACATCCTTGCCCGCGGCATCGGCCCGCGCGCAGTGCGCGACGATCTCGTCCAGGTCCAGTCCCTGGGTATCGATCAGTTCCGCCTCCGGCGCGCAATGCGCCAGCACCTCGGGATCCAGATACGTCCCCGCATACAGGCACACCGGAGATTCCCGCAGCAACGCCACCGCCCGCAGCGTCAGCAGATCGGCCGCCCCCGGCCCCGCTCCGATGAAATGCACGGTCATGCCCGGAGTCTAGGTGCCCGGCCGATCCCGAAAAGTTCAGCCCGGCCGCCCGCGCTCGCTGCCGAGCGGGCAGGGTGGTGATCTCGTTGCAGCGCAGCTTCACCCGGGGCCGCGCGGCGTAAAATCATGCCCGGGGTCATCCACAACTTCGAAGGTGACCACGATGACGAAATTCGTTCAGACCATCGAGTTCAAGACCTCGCAGCTCGACGAGTTCAATCGCACGCTGGATCGGTGGCTGACCGCCACCGAGGGATCGCGTTCGGCGACGCACAGTATGGAAACCAGGGACCGCGACCACCCGGACACCTATCTGCAGATCGTGGAATTTCCCTCCTACGAGCAGGCCATGGCGAATTCCGCGCTGCCCGAGACGACCGGCTTCGCCGAAACCCTCGCCGCCCTGTGCGACGAGCCGGCGGTCTTCCGCAATCTCGACCTGGTGCGTGAGGACGATATGGACGGGGCGGCGGCGACGTCGTTGCTGGTGCGGAATTTCGATGCCGCCGACGAGACGCGGGAATTCGAATCCGGCAGCGGGCGCCTCGAGGTCGTGCAGGCGCCCTCCGGCGCGGTCGGCCGGGCCGTCTTCGAGCCGGGCTGGCGCTGGTCCACCCACGTCAAGCCGATCGCGGGAACCGACAGCTGCCAGGCCGCGCATATCGGCTACTGCGTGTCGGGGCGGCTGCACATCCGGATGGACGACGGCACCGAATGTGAGGTCGGTCCCGGAGATTTCATGCAGTGCCCGCCCGGCCACGACGCCTGGACCGTAGGCGAACAAGCCTGCGTGATGATCGACTGGGCCGCGGCCGGCGAGTACGCCCGGCGCCGCTGAGTTTCCTCCGGCTACCCGGTGTTCTTCCGGCTATCCGGTCATATTCAGCCCACCGAGGATCTTGTCCGGGCGCACCCGCACGACCAGTTCGCCGGGGACGGCGTTGCGGCGGCCGAATTCCTCGGCGCGGTCCGGACCCATGTACCGCGCGGCGATGGCGGTGGCGGTGCGCAGGAGTTCGGCGGGGTCCTCGGAAAGAGTGGCGACGCCTTGCACCTGGAAATAGGCGTACGGCGGTTCGTCGAGGTCCACGCAGAGGGCGACGCGGGGGTCGCGCGCCAGCGCCTTGCCCTTGGCGGTGGTCTTGCCGGTGTTGAAGACCAGGTCGTCACCGTCGAGGATGAACCACACCGGATTGACGATCGGGCGGCCGTCGGAGGCGACCAGAGCCAATTTGCCGGTACGGGTGCCGCCGGCGAGGAATTCCCGCACTTCGGGATCGGTGATGGAAGGCATGAGCACACCCTAGGAAGCGGCGGCCGGTGGGCGGGCCCCGACACGCGCCGACGGCCCCGGCCGCGCTCGGCGTCGGCGCCGGATGCGCCGGCCGCCGTTCAGATGGCCCCGCGCTCGCGCGCCCGCGCCACCGCCGAGGTTCTCGATCTCACGCCCAGCTTCGAATAGATATGCACCAGATGGGATTTCACCGTCGTCTCGCTGAGGAACAGGTGTTTGCCGATATCGCGGTTGGAATGGCCGTCGGCGACCAGGCGCAGCACCTCGATCTCGCGGGCACTCAGGGTGGTGTCCGGTTTGCGGACGCGGGTCATCAGTTTGGAGGCGACCGAGGGCGACAGCACGCTTTCCCCCGCCGCCGCCGCGCGCACGGCGGCGAGGAGTTCCGGTGGCGGCGTGTCCTTGAGGATGTAACCACAGGCACCCGCCTCGATGGCGCCGAGGATATCGGCGTCGGTGTCGTAGTTGGTCACCACCAGGACGTTCGGCGGATCGGGCAGGGCGCGCAGGGCCAGGGTCGCGTCCACGCCGGATTTGCCGGGGCCGAAGCGCAGGTCCATCAGCACCAGATCGAGGTGTGTGGTGGTGCAGAAGGCTACGGCCTCCTCGGCGGTGGCGGCCTCCCCCACCACCGTGATGTCCTCGCCGGAATCCAGCAGGGCCCGTAGCCCGGCGCGGACGATGGCGTGGTCGTCGGCCAGCAGGAGACGTATCACGGCAGGTCCTCCCGCGAGATGAGCTCGGCGCCTGCGGTTTCCGAGTCGTGCAGCGGAAACGAGACGGTGACGGCGGTATGTCCCGGTTCGGATTCGACGTCCATGACACCGCCCTGCTGTTCGACGCGGCTGCGCATGGCGTTGAGGCCGAAGGTGCCGCCCCCGAAGACCGCGGGATCGATACCGACACCGTCGTCGACCACGTCGAGATGGACGGCGTCGTCACCGTAGGTGAGCGTGATCCGCATCCGGGCGGCGCGGGCGTGCCGCACCACGTTCGACACCGCGCCCTGCGCCACCCGCACCAGCGCGGCCTCGACGGGCATCGGCAACCGCATCGGGGTCCCCTCGACCACCGTGCGGGCGCTCAGCCCGGGGCCCTCGGCACGCCGGGCGATCCGTTCGAGCGCATCACTCAGCGATTGCCCCTCGAGCACCGCCGGGGTCAGGTCGCCGATCAACTGCCGGGTCTCTACCAGGTTGTCCGCGGCGGTCTCACGGGCGAGCCGGATCTGTTGCAGCGCGGGATGATCCGGCGCGTCGCGCTCGGCGGCATGCAGCAGCATCTGGATGCTGGACAGTCCCTGGGCGACGGTGTCGTGGATCTCCTGGGCCAGTCGTTCCCGTTCGGCGAGTTTGCCGGCGGTGCGTTCGCGTTCGGCGAGAGTGGCGCGGGTGGAGAGCAATTCGTCGATCAGCTGCTGGCGGTCAGCCGCCTCGCGGAACAGCGCCCGATAACCCAGGCCGATCGCGATGGCGACGATCGCGCCCAGGACCGGCCCGGCGATCCCGGGAACCGTCCACCCCTCGTGTAATCCCCACCCGACCACCGAGACGATCGTGGCGGCGACGACCGCGGCCAGTCCCCACAGTCGCGGCAGCAGATGCAGATAGAGGAAGAACAGTCCGAACACCAGGTAGACGGCCTCCGGAACCAGCACGATCAGCGCCAGCCACAGCACCGTGAGCCCGCCCAGCCACACCCGGGCCGCGACCGGACGCCCGCGCAGCAGCCCGCCCGCGAAGTAGACGACCAGGAACAGCGCCGCGAGCACGATCACCGCGGCGGTGGGCCGGGTGCCGTCGTCACCGGGAACGGCCGCCCGCACCATCACCACGACCACCAGCGCCGTCATCAACACATGCAGTCCTACCTGCAGTGCGGCGAAAACGGGGGTGAGTGGAGAGCGGTGCACGCTGCCAGCTTATGCGCGGTTATCGGGGCGGCATCCATCGAAAGGTGGAATCGGCACCCCACCGTCGGGCGGTCGCGAAGTGTCCGCGAAGGCGATGCCGACCGGCGGATTCACCGCGAGGGTGGAGATATGTTCGTCGCACTGCGAGATCTGCGGGCCGCCCGCGGCCGATTCCTCCTCATCACCCTGGTCGTCACCATGGTGGCCCTGCTGGTGAGCTTTCTGAGTGGACTCACGGCCGGACTCGCCCATCAGAATATTTCCGCCCTCGAGCGGCTGTCCGGCGGCAGCGTCGTCTTCGCCGATACCGGCGCCGACCCGTCGTTCGATTCCTCGGCGTTGACCGGCGAACAGGTGCAGCGCTGGCAGCGAGCCGGGGGAACCGTCGATCCGGTGGGCATCAGCCGTAGCCAGGCCGTCCGGGACGGGTCCGCGCCGACCCAGGTGGCGATATTCGGCGTCGACGGCACGGCGTTCGGCAATGAGGTGGTTACCCGCCCCGGCACCGTTGTGCTGAGTAAAGCCGCCGCCGAGGATCTCTCGGCCACCGCCGGTGAGCGCGTGTCGATCGGCGACCGGACCTTCACGGTCGCGGGGATCGGCGGCGACGACTGGTATGCGCACACCCCGGTGGTCTGGACGACGCTGTCCGACTGGCAGCAACTCGATCCGCGTGGCGGGGCGGCCACGATTCTGGTCGCCTCCGGGGTGACCGATACCGGTGCGGTGAACAACGCCGCGCACACCCGCACGACGAGTGTCGACGGCGCACTGCAGGCGATCGGGTCGTATCGGGCCGAGAACGGTTCGCTCACGCTGATGACCGTGATGCTGTTCGTGATCTCCGCTCTGGTGATCGGTGCGTTCTTCACCGTCTGGACCATCCAGCGCACGCCGGATATCGCGACGCTGAAAGCGCTGGGCGCCACCACGACCGCACTGGTTCGCGACGCACTGGGGCAGGCCCTGATCGTGCTCCTACTCGGTGTCGGCGTCGGGGTCGGAGTGACCGCACTGGCCGGGGCGTCCCTCGGCGGGGCGGTGCCGTTCGTGCTCAGCGCCGCCACGACCGTGGTGCCCGCGCTGGCCCTGATCGGGCTCGGGCTGCTCGGTGCGGTGTTCGCCCTGCGCTTCCTCGTCACCACCGATCCGCTCACCGCGCTCAACAACTCTCGTTGATTCGATTACCGCACAGGAGCTTTCGATGACCACCACCCTGACCGTCTCCGATCTCACCCTCACGTTCCCCGACGGCGCCGGCCGCGTCACCGCCCTCGACCGGGTCGCACTGACCGTGCGCGGCGGCGAGATCGCGGCCATCACCGGCCCCTCGGGGTCGGGCAAATCCAGTCTGCTGGCGACGGTGTCGACGCTCGTGCGCCCGGATTCGGGCCGGATTCTGCTCGACACCGACGACGGCGGTGTCGACCTCGCCCGAGCGTCCCGGCGCGAGGCCGCGACCCTGCGCCGGGAACGCATCGGGATCGTGTTCCAGCAGCCCAATCTCATTCCGGCGCTGACCGCGGTCGAACAACTCGAGGTGATGCGGCATCTGGGCGGCCACACCGTCGTCTCACCGCGCCTGCGACGTCGAACCCGGGACAAGGCCATGGATCTCCTCGATGCCGTCGGGCTGCGCGGTCACGAGAAGAAGCGCCCGGCCCAGCTGTCCGGCGGTCAACGACAGCGCGTCGACATCGCCCGCGCTCTCATGCACGACCCCGCGCTGTTGGTCGTCGACGAGCCGACCAGCGCCCTCGACCAGGAACGCGGGGCCGCCGTCATCGACCTGATCCTCGGGGTCGTGCATACCCACTCCGCCGCCACCCTGCTGGTGACCCACGATCGCACCCACCTGCACCGCATGAACGCGGTCTACCGCATGGTCGACGGCCGGTTGTCGATGGACGAGGCCGGAGAGCTCGCCGCCTGATCACCCGCGGCCCGGATGCGGCGCGCCGCGCGTACTCGGCGGCCACCGAGCGGCAGCGCACCGCTTCCGCGGCTCGGCCTACGTCGCCCGTTTCCGGGCCGGCACCTCGGCGTACCAGGTGAGCAGATCCGCATTGTCGACCGCGCTGCGTTCGACCACGCGATCCGGGTCCGCGCCCTGGAACAGTTTCTTGATCGGCACCTCGAGTTTCTTGCCGGTGCGGGTATGCGGAATGCCCGGGGCGGCGATGATGTCGTCGGGGACGTGACGCGGCGAGACCTCGCTGCGGATCGTCGCGTTGATGCGCTGTTTCAGCTCGTCGGTCAGTTCGGCGCCCGGGGCGAGGGTCACGAACAGCGGCATCCAGTAGCCGCCGTCGGGCTGTTCGGCGCCGATCACCAGGGCCTCGGCGATCTCCGGAAGTTGTTCCACCGCTTGGTAGATATCGGCCGAGCCCATCCGGATGCCGTGCCGGTTCAGCGTCGAATCGGAGCGGCCGTGCACGACGATGCTGCCGTGGTCGGTGACGGTGATCCAGTCGCCGTGCCGCCAGACGCCGGGGAACATCTCGAAATACGCTGCGCGATACCGGCTTCCGTCGGGATCGTTCCAGAACGACACCGGCATGGAGGGCATCGGGGCGGTGATCACCAATTCCCCGACCTCGCCGCGCACCGGCCGGCCCGATTCGTCCCAGGCATCCACCGCGGCGCCCAGGAACGGTACCGACAGCTCGCCCGGCCACACCGGCACCGTGCGCACACCGCCGAGGAAGGCGGACACCACATCGGTGCCACCGCTGATGGAGTTGACCTGCACCCGCTCGCCGACGTTGTCGCGCAACCACAGTGCCGACGACGGCGGCAGCGACGATCCGGTGATACCGACCGTACGCAGCGCCGAGAGATCGTGGTCGCGCCGCGGCACCACACCGGCCTTGATGCAGGCGAGCACATAACCCGGGCTGGTCCCGAGCACGGTGGTGCCGGTACGCGCCGCCAGGTCGAACAGCGAATCGGCGTGCGGGAAGGTGGGACTGCCGTCGTAGCAGACGATCGTCGCGCCCACCAGCAGACCGGCGACCTGGAAGTTCCACATCATCCAGCTGGGGCTGGTGTACCAGAAGAAGACGTCGCCACGTCCGATATCCGACTGCAGCGCAGCGGCTTTCAGATGTTCGAGCAGCACGCCACCGTGTCCGTGCACGATCCCCTTCGGCAGACCGGTGGTTCCGGAGGAGAACAGAACCCAGAGCGGATGCGCGAAACCGACGGGCTCGGTGGACAATTCGGCACCCTCGGGCGCGGCGACCGCATTCCAGTCCAGGGCGTCGGGCACCGCACCGCCCAGACGCGGCACCACGACGGTGGCTCGGACGGTCGGCAGTCCGGCCCGCAGGGCGGCGATATCGTCACGTTTGTCGTGCTGTTTCCCGCCGAAGTGGTAACCGTCGGCGGTGACCAGCACGGCCGGCTCCAACTGCCCCAGCCGGTCGAGCGCCGCCTTGGCCGAATAGTCCTGTCCGCAGGCACTCCACACCGCGCCGATTCCGGCCGTACCGAGGAAGGCGATCACGGCCTCGGGGATGTTGGGCAGGTAACCGACGACCCGATCGCCGGGGCCCACGCCGAGTTCGCGCAGCGTCGCCGCGAAGGAGGCGGCGCGGCCCAGCAGTTCCGCCCAGGAGATCTCGGTCAGGCCGCCCTGTTCGCCGGCGTAGACGATCGCGGGCCGATCGGTGCGGGCATGGCGTGCGATCTGATCGACGTAGTTCAGCAGCTGCCCCGGAAACCATTGCGCCCCCGGCATATCGGAACTCGCCAGCACCGTGTCCGGCGCGTCGGCGAGTTCGAAGTACTCCCACAGCGCTCCCCAGAACCCGGCGAGGTCGGTGATCGACCACTCCCACAGCGAGTGGTAGTCGTCGAATTCTCGTCCGGTGCGGGCCCCGACGAATCGTGCGAAGTCGGTGACCCGCGCCGTTTCCACATCCCCGGCATCGGGTTCCCACTGTGGTTGCGTCATGACTCTCCTAGCTCTGCCGGGTCCCGGCGCGCTGCAGAATGCGCTCGGCGTGCCGGATCACCGGGCCGTCCACCATGCGTCCCTCGAAACTGAACACGCCGCGATTGTCGGGCACCTCCGCCAGCACCCGGCGGGCCCAGTCCACTTCCTCGTCCGCCGGCGCGTAGGCGGCCCGGATCACCGCGAGCTGCTTCGGATGGATGGCGACCTTGACGTCGTAGCCGACCGCGACCGCCTCGTCGGATTCCGCGCGCAGTCCGTCGAGGTCGGCGATATCGAGATACACCGAGTCCAGCGCGATCTTGCCGTACGCCTTCGCCGCCAGCAGGGCGGTCGAGCGCAGCTGCCATGCCACATCGTGATAACCGCCGTCGGCGCGGCGGCTGGAATTGCCACCGAGCCCGGCGACCAGATCCTCCGCCCCGGCCATCGCGGCGATCACATTCGGCGCGGCCATGACCTCTTCGGTGCGCAACGCGCCCAGCGGCGATTCGAACAGCGCGAGCACCTCGTAGTCCGACAGCAGCGAGACCTGTTGCGCCGATTCACATTTCGGCAGCATGACGCGACGGTAGGCGGTCGAGGCCAGCGCGGTCAGGTCGGCGTCGAAATCGTGGGTGCCGGCCGCGTTGACCCGGACCACCGTCCGCTCCGGATCGAGTGGCGTGGCCATCAGCACCTCGCGCGCGGCCTCCTTGTCTCCGGCCGCGACGCCGTCTTCCAGATCGATGATCACGACGTCGGCCGCGGCGGCGGCCTTCTCGTAGCGTTCACCCCGGTCGGCGGGGCAGAACAGCCAGGCCGGACCCGGAATTTCCCAGTTCATCCGCTCTCCTACTCGCCGTTCGGGCGCATCCGCATCAGGGTTTGACGGACCGCGGTGGCCACCACGTCGCCGTGCTGGTTGCGTCCGGTGTGCGCGAAGGTCGCGATCCCCTCACCCGGGCGGCTTCTCGACTCGCGCTTGGCGGTGACCAGGGTTTCGGCGTACAGGGTGTCGCCGTGGAACATCGGCTTCGGGAAGGCGACCTCCGAGAAACCCAGATTGCCCACGATGGTGCCCTGCGTCAGCTGCGCCACCGACAAGCCGACCAGCGTCGACAACGTGAGCATGGAATTGACCAGCCGCTGATTGAACGGCGGCAGACCGTCGGCGAAGGCCGCGTCCAGATGCAGCGCCTGCGTATTCATCGTCTGCGTGGTGAACGCGACGTTGTCCGCTTCGGTGATGGTGCGCCCGGGACGGTGTTCGTACAGCACACCGACTTCCAACTCCTCGAACCACAGTCCGCGCTGCACCACCCGGCGCACCGGCTCCATCGGCTCGCTCACAGTCCCAGCTCCCGTCCGATCAGCATCAACTGCACCTCGGTCGTGCCCTCGCCGATTTCCAGGATCTTGGAATCGCGATAGTGCCGGGCCACAGCATATTCGTTCATGAAGCCGTAGCCGCCGAAAATCTGGGTGGCATCGCGGGCGTTGTCCATCGCGGCCTCGCTGGCGACCAGTTTCGCGATCGCGGCCTGCTTCTTGAACGGTTTGCCCGCCAGCATCAAGGCCGCCGCGTCGTAGTAGGCGGTGCGCGCGGCGTGTGCCCTCGCCTCCATCCGCGCGATCTTGAACGCCACCGCCTGATTGCGGCCGATGGTGCGGCCGAACGCCTCCCGCTCACCGGCGTAGCGCACGCTCTCGTCGACACAGCCCTGCGCCGCGCCGACCGACAGCGCCGCGATCGCGATCCGGCCCTCGTCCAGGATCCGCAGGAAGTTGGCGTAGCCGCGGCCGAGTTCACCGAGCAGATTCGACTGCGGCACCCGCACGTCGGTGAAGCTCAGCGGATGGGTGTCCGAGGCGTGCCAGCCGACCTTGTTGTAGGCCGGTTCGGCGACGAAGCCCGGGGTGTCGGTGGGCACCAGGATGGTGGAGATCTCCTTCTTGCCCTCCGACTCGCCGGTCACCGCGGTCACGGTCACCAGCCGGGTGATATCGGTGCCCGAGTTGGTGATGAACTGCTTGCTGCCGTTGATGATCCAGTCGTCGCCGTCGCGCACGGCGGTGGTGCGGGTGCCGCCGGCATCGCTGCCCGCACCGGGCTCGGTGAGACCGAAACCGGCCAGCGCGCGCCCGGAGGTCAACTGCGGCAACCACTCCTGCTTCTGCGCCTCGTTGCCGAACCGGTAGATCGGCATGGCGCCCAGCGACACCCCGGCCTCGAGCGTGATCGCCACGCTCTGGTCGATCTTGCCGAGTTCCTCGAGCGCCAGGCACAGCGCGAAGTAGTCGCCCCCCATACCGCCGTACTCTTCCGGGAACGGCAGGCCGAACAGGCCCATATCCGCCATGCCGGAGACGACCTCGTACGGGAAGGTATGGGCCGCATCGTGTTTCGCCGCTACCGGCGCGACGACCTGATTCGCGAAATCGCGGACCGTCAGCGCCAGTTCCCGGTACTCCTCCGGCAGGGTGCCGGTGGACAGGAAATCGCTCATGCCTGTGCCTCTTTCTGCTCGGTGTCCGATTTCTCGGGGTCCTCGGCGGGTTCGGCGGCGATCCGCGCCAGGACCTGTTCGACCTGTACCTGGTCGCCCGCGGCGACCAGCAACTCCACCTTTCCGGCGACCGGCGCGGTCAAGGTGTGTTCCATCTTCATCGCCTCCACCACCACGATCGGGGTACCGGCGGCCACCTCGGCGCCCGGCGCCACGTGCACCGCGATCACCGAACCCGGCATGGGGCTGAGGATTTCGGCGTCGGTGAGCTGTTCGTCGCCGCCGCGCAGGCTGGGTTCGGCCACCTCACGCACCGACGCGACACCGTCGGCGCCGGCCACCCAGATCGGGCCGGCCTGTTCGGCGACCCGGTAGCGCAGCCGGATTCCGTCGAGGACGATCGTCAGCACCGCGTCGTCGAGCGCGGCGGTCAGCGAACGCGGCAGGCCGGTGTCCACCGCCACCCACGCGTCGGCGGGTGTGCCCGTAATCGCCACGTGCACAACGCGTTCGCCGCCTTCGAGCCGCAGCACCGTGGGCGCCGCGGTGCCGATGCGCCAGCCGTCCGGGATTTCCCAGGGGCCTCGGGGTGCGGCCGGCCACGCCCGCAGCCAGCGCGCCACCGCCGCCGCGACGAACTGATCGTCGGTGACCGGTGCGGGCCGGAAATCTCCGGCGCGCCGGTCCAGCAGTCCGGTGTCGAGATCACCGCGCAGCACATCGGGATCGGCGAGCAGGAACCGCAGGAAGTCGGTATTGGTCCGCACGCCGAGGACCTGGGTGTCGGCCAGCGCCTGATCCAGCCGGGCGATCGCGGTCGCGCGATCGGGGCCGTGCGCGATCACCTTCGACAGCATCGGGTCGTAGTCGCTGCCGATCACACTGCCGGTGCGCAGCCCCGAATCCACCCGCACGCCGGGCCCCTGCGGTTCGGCCAGCGCCAGCACGGTGCCGCCGGTGGGCAGGAAGTCGCGGCCGGGATCCTCGGCGTAGACGCGGGCCTCGACGGCGTGCCCGGTGAGCTGGATGTCGTCCTGTTCGGCGACGATCTTCTGCCCGGCCGCTACGCGAACCTGGCATTCCACCAGGTCCACCCCGGTCACCAGTTCGGTCACCGGATGTTCGACCTGCAGCCGGGTGTTCATCTCCATGAAGAAGAATTCGTCCGGCCGGTCGGCGGAGACGATGAATTCGACGGTGCCCGCGCCCACATAGTCGACGCTGCGCGCGGTATTGCAGGCGGCGGCGCCGATCCGGGCCCGCGTCTGCGGATCCAGCAGCGGCGAGGGCGCCTCCTCGATGACCTTCTGATGCCGGCGCTGCAGGCTGCACTCCCGCTCACCCAGATGCAGGACGTTGCCGAACCGGTCGGCGAGGATCTGCACCTCGATATGCCGGGGTGTGGCGACGAACCGTTCGAGGAACAGGGTGTCGTCGCCGAACGCCGCGGCGGCCTCCCGGCGCGCGCTCACCAGCGCCGCGGGAAGATCGGCGGGATCCTCGACCCGGCGCATGCCCTTGCCGCCCCCGCCCGCCGACGGCTTGACCAGCACCGGATATCCGATTTCGGTTGCGGCCGTGATCAATTCGTCATCGGTGAGGCCGGGCCGGGCGATACCCGGCACGACCGGCACGCCGAAATCTGCGACCGCGGTCTTGGCCGCGATCTTGTCGCCCATGATCTCGATCGCCCGCACGGGCGGACCGAGGAAGACGATGCCGGCCTTCTCCAGCGCCGCGGCGAAGGCCGAATTCTCCGACAGGAAGCCGTAACCGGGATGCACCGCCTGAGCACCGGACCGCACCGCCGCGTCGACCACCCGATCGATGTCGAGATAGCTCTGCCGTGCCGGCGCCGGGCCCAGCCGCACCGCGACGTCCGCCTCGGCCACGTGCCGGGCGGCGACATCGGCGTCGCTGTAGACCGCCACCGAGCGAATACCCATGGCGCGCAACGTGCGGATCACGCGCACCGCGATCTCGCCGCGGTTGGCGACCAGCACGGTGTCGAAGGGCACCGGGTGAGATTTGTTCAGCATGGTGATCACATCCGGAATACGCCGTAGGAGACAGGTTCGAGGGGCGCCTGCGCGCAGACCGACAGGGCCAGGCCGAGCACGGTTCTGGTGTCGGCGGGATCGATGACCCCGTCGTCCCACAGCCGGGCAGTGGAGTAGTACGGATTGCCCTGGCGCTCGTACTGATCCCGGATCGGCGCCTTGAACTGCTCCTCCTGCTCCGCGGTCCAGGCATCGCCGAGTTGATCGCCGCGCACCGTGGCCAGTACGGAGGCCGCCTGTTCACCGCCCATCACCGAGATGCGGGCGTTCGGCCACATCCACAGGAAGCGCGGCGAATAGGCGCGCCCGCACATCGAATAGTTGCCGGCGCCGTAGGAACCGCCGATCACCACCGTCAGCTTCGGCACGCGCGCGCAGGCGACCGCGGTCACCATCTTCGCGCCGTGTTTGGCGATACCGCTCGCCTCGTAGTCGCGCCCGACCATGAAGCCGGTGATGTTCTGCAGGAACACCAGCGGAATGACCCGCTTGTCGCACAATTCGATGAAATGCGCGCCCTTCTGGGCGGATTCGCCGAACAGCACGCCGTTGTTGGCGACGATGCCGACCGGGTGTCCGTGGATGCGCGCGAAGCCGGTGACCAGGGTGCGGCCGTATTCGGCCTTGAATTCCTGGAATTCACCGCCGTCCACGATGCGCTCGATCACCTCGTGTACGTCATACGGCGTACGCAGGTCCACCGGGACCACGTCGTAGAGCTCCGACTGCGGGGCGATGGCGTCGACCGGGGCCGCGATCTCCCACGGACTCGGCGACTTCGGTGCGAAGGTGCCGACGATGCGGCGCACGATGCGCAGCGCGTCCTCGTCGCTGTCGGCCAGATGGTCGGTGACACCCGATGTGCGCGAGTGCAATTCACCACCGCCGAGTTCCTCCGCCGTGACCACCTCGCCGGTGGCGGCCTTCACCAGCGGCGGCCCGCCGAGGAAGATCGTGCCCTGATTGCGCACGATCACGGCCTCGTCGCTCATCGCGGGAACGTAGGCGCCGCCCGCGGTGCAGGAACCCAGTACCGCCGCGATCTGCGGAATCCCCTTGGCGCTCATGGTCGCCTGGTTGTAGAAGATCCGGCCGAAGTGCTCGCGGTCGGGGAAGACCTCGTCCTGATGCGGCAGATGCGCACCACCGGAGTCCACGAGGTAGATGCACGGCAGATGGTTCTGCAGTGCCACCTCCTGCGCGCGCAGATGCTTCTTGACCGTCATCGGGTAGTAGGTGCCGCCCTTGACCGTCGCATCGTTGGCGACGATCACGCATTCCCGGCCGGACACCCGTCCGATACCGCCGATCACTCCCGCGCCGGGGCAATCGTCGCCGTACATGCCGTCGGCCGCCAGCGGCGAGAGTTCCAGGAACGGGCTGCCGGGGTCCAGCAGCCGGTCCACCCGCTGGCGCGGCAGCAGTTTGCCGCGCGCCAGATGGCGCTCGCGGGCCCGCTCGGGTCCGCCGAGCGCACTCGCCGCCAGTTTCGCGCGCAGCTCGTCGAGCAGCGCCAGATGTGCGGCACGATTGCCGGCCTGCACGTCCTGCGTCAGGGTCATCACGCCATCCTGCCCATTCGGTTAGTGGCCAATAACTGGAAACTAAGATAATCTTCGTTAACTGAAATGTCCAGGCGTGCCGGAACCCGGACCCGCCGAACGCCCCCGGCCTGCGGAGAGGAGCCCGATGAGCAGCAGTGAGGCCATCACCCCCACACGCCGGGAGCAGCTCAAGGCGCAGCGGCGGCGACAATTACTGGAGGCCGGGGCACGACTCATCGCCGACCGCGGCTTCCCCGGGGTACGGCTCGACGACCTCGGGGCGGCGGCCGGTATCAGCGGCCCGGCGGTCTACCGGCACTTCCCCAACAAGGAAGCCCTCCTGGTGGAATTGCTGGTCGGGATCAGCACCCGGCTGTTCGAGGGCGGCCGGGCGGTCGCCGAACAGGCCGAATCACCGCGCTCGGCTCTGTCCGGATTGATCGAGTTCCACCTCGACTTCGCCCTCGGCGAGCCCGAACTCATCCGCATCCAGGACCGGGACCTGGAAAGCTTGCCCGAATCCGCCCGTCGGCAGGTGCGTCGCCTGCAGCGGCAGTACGTGGAGATCTGGGTGGGCGTGCTGCGCGGCCTGCATCCCGAACTGGACGAGACCGCCGCGCGGGTCAAGGCGCACGCCACCTTCGGCCTGATCAACTCCACCCCGCACAGTGCCGCCCCCACCCTGGCCGGGCGGGCTCGGCCCATCCTGCGGGAGATGGCCTGGGCGGCGCTGAGCCGAGCGACCGACCAGAGGGCCGAGCCGGCCTAGTCGCGGCGCAGTTCGGCCTCGGCGGTGGACAGGACCGCGCTCACGCCCAGATAGACGGCGGGGATCAGCGCCAGAGTCCACGCGGCGGCGAAAAGCGGTGTGGCGACTTCGAATTGGGAATGCCAGCGCACCCGGGTGCCCGCCGGATGGTCGTCGAAGGTCACGGTTCCGTCCTGGCGGCGCAGCGGCGGAAGCGATTTCAGTACTCGATAACGGAACAGTCGCGGAGGGTCGTAGTCGACGACCTCCTCGGTCAGCCGCACCAGCGGCGTCACCAGCAGCCGCACCGCCCCGACCCCGTGTTCGGAGACATTGCCCGGACGGACCGGAGTGACCCGCCGGATCGCCGGAACGCGCTGGTAGTTGGTGGCGTCGGTGATCCAGTCGAAGACGTCGGCGCGAGGTGCCCGGATGATCCGTTCCAGGTCCAGCGTGCGCATCGAGAGTCCCTTCGCTACCGCGGTGTCGGATGAGTTCCCGACCGGCGGGAATGCCGGATCGGTGCCGAGTGCCAGCGCAGCGTACGGCGCGGCGGGCACCCGCTGCCAGGGACAAGAGTCGAAACGATGCTATTTCGATACGCGCAAGCGATCTGGTCGTTCGCCCAAGCCTTGCGGCGCCGGCGAAAAGTTGAATCCGGTCGGTATTTCCTTGTGACAGAGAGCCTTTCGTTCGCCCCGGCACACCCCCGTCGCCCGCGAGTCGGCGGCGATAGTCCACAATTGTCCCGATCCGGCCCGGAACCGGCCTTCGCCACCGCACCGATCCCCGGTCGACCTCCCGGAACCGGCGGTAACACCGGGCAGCCGGAAATCACCCGGTGACTACCATGGCATTCATGAGTGCCGAGGAGTGCCGCCGCACCACAGACAGGCCGGAACCGTGAGCGTAGAGCGTGGCACCGCGAGCCCCGCAGAACAGCCGACAACAAAGCCGCAGGAGCGGGTGATTCGCCGACGCCCGAAGAATCGGCGCGCCCAGATCGCCGCGACCTCGGCGGCGGCCTTCGGCTCGCTGGGGTATCACGGGGTCAGCATGGAGGACATCGCCTCCCGTCTCGGCATTTCCTCGGCGGCCCTGTACCGGCACTATCCGAGCAAGTACGCGCTGTTCCGGGAGGAACTGCTGCGCCTCGGCGCGCTGACGGTGGAATCGACCACGGTAGCCCACGAGGCCGCCGAGCTTCCGGCGCAGCAGCGGCTGGCCGGCGTGCTCGACGCCATGATCGCCGCGACCATCGCCAATCGGCCGACCGTGACGCTGGCCCGGTGGGAGGGGCGTTACCTCGACGACACCGATCGCGCCACGCTGGACGAGCAGTTCACCACCTCGATCCGCGCCCTCGCCGGCCTGCTCGGTGAACTGCGCCCGGAGCTGACCCGGCGTGATCGGCTGGTACGGGCGGTGGCCCTGCTCAGCATCGTCAGCAGCATCGGCGACCACCATGCCACCCTTCCCGTGAAATCGCTGACCGCGGTGCTGAATTCGGCCGCGTGGGCGATCATCGGCGCCGAACTTCCGGACGCCGCGCCGTCGGCCGGCACGCCGCGGGCGGCGGAGATCCCGCAGTCGTTCAAACACGAACTGCTGCTGAAGAAGTCGGTGGAGCTGTTTCATCAGCGCGGCTATCCGAATGTGAGCGTGGAGGATATCGCGACGGCCGCGGATCTGTCCGCGGCCTCGGCCGTCTACCGGTATTACCGCAGCAAGAGCGACCTGCTCGCGGCCGCGTTCCGGCGGGCGGCGGATCGGGTGTCGGGCGCGATCGGCCCGGCCACCGCCTCGTCGAAATCTCCCGCCGAGGCACTGTCGAAACTGATCGGCCTGTATGTCACCGGGTCGTTCGAAGAACGCGAATTGACCTTCGTCTATTACGCCGAGTTCAGCCACGTCCCGCCCGAGGAACGCACCGTACTGCGCAATATCCAGCGGCTGATCGTGGCCGAATGGGTGAAATTGCTGGTCGCGGTGCGGCCGGAGCTCTCCGAGGCGCAGGCGCGCATTCTGGTGCAGGCCGGCTTCGGACTCGTGGTCGATCTGGGCCGGGTCTTCGGCGACGACGAAAACCTCTGCCCGCCGGAGCGAGTCATGGCGCTGATGGAGGTTGTGCTGTTCGGGTCGCCGCGCGGCGAGTGATCGCCTCAGCTGTTCATCCGCGGCCACGGATACAGCGCGAGGTGGATGAGCAGGATCGCCAGCAGTCCGAGCAGCAGCGCGGCGACGAATCCCGCGCGATGCTCGAGATAGCCGATGGTGCGAAACAGGGTGGGGAACGGCACTTCCCGCGCGAAGAACATCGACAGCACGCTCGGCACGATCACCCACATCACCGCGATGGTTCCGTACAGCACGTAGGCGCCGGCGAAGGAACCCGGATCGACCGCGCGGGCGCCACCGGCGAAGGCGATCGCCGCGGCCAGCGCCGCGCAGGCCAGCACCAGATAGCCACCCATCCCCTCGGTGCGCACGGCATCCGGGTCGGGCGTGAGCCGGCCGTTGGCCGTGGTCTGCCGGCCCGCGAGCGCGGCCGGGCGCTGCGGCGGTATCGCCAGCTGCGGTAGCGAATAGTAGGCGAGCACGACGATTACGAACACGACCACGAGCCGCACCCACGAATGCGCGTCCTCGAGGTGGCCGATCGTCGCCGAAATCGTCGGCCAGTCCGCCACATCGAAGACCGCGGCCAACTCCGGGACCGCGATGACGATGCCCGCCAGCCCCCACATCAGATATCCCCAGAACTCCGCCGAGCGCCCGGCGACTGTCGGCGCGCCGGTAGTGACCTCCGTCATACTCCCGGTGTACCACCCTGCGGGCACACGGCGGCAACGACGGGGAATCAGCTGGGCCGCAACATCGGTGGGTGCAGCACCTGCGCGGGCCCGGCGCGATAGAGCTTGGCGGGACGACCGCCGTCGCGGGTCGTGGTGGCGCCGGTGGCCAGGACGAAACCCGGTGTGGTGGTGACCTTGCGGTGGAAATTGCGCGGATCGATGTCGGTCCCCCACATGACCTCGTAGACCCGGCGCAATTCGGCCACCGTGAATTCGCGGGCACAGAAGGCGGTGGCCAGCGGTGTGTATTCCAGCTTCGCGCGGGCCCGCTCGACGCCGTCGGTGAGGATACGCCGGTGGTCGAAGGCGATGCGGCCACGCTCGGCGAGCAGTTGCTCCACCGACCAGATGCCGGCCGCGGTGGCTTGCGAACCCGCTTGCGGCGCGGGCAGATTCGGCGCCAGCGCCAGATAGGCGGTACTGATGACCCGGCCGCGCGGATCACGGCCGGGTTCACCGTAGGTCGCCAGTTGCTCCAGATGCATGCGGTCGCCGCGAATGCCGGTTTCCTCGCGCAACTCCCGGACCGCGGCGGCGGAGAGGCTTTCCTCGGGGCGGACGAAACCGCCGGGCAGGGCCCATCGTCCGCGATAGGGGGCGTAGAGCCGCTGGACCAGCAGTGCGCACAGCGTGTCGTTGGCAGTGTGGCGGGCGCCCAGGGTCAGAACCACCAAATCGACCGCGACCGCTGCATTGAGGCGAAAACCACTGCCCATGACGGGCATTGTAATCGTCAGTCTGACGATAAAAACTCCGGCGGTGAATTCCTCAGCTCGCGGCGACGAAAGTGAACGGGCCGAATTCACCGACATGGCCGAGGATCCAGTCCCAATGTGAAACCGGGTCGACCACCACGCCGGCCTGCAACAGTAACCGCCAGCCGAGCTCGTCGTGCTCCCATACGTCACCGTCGGCGTCGACATAGAGACCGCGGGTGACCGGTTCCGGTTCCGTGACGGAATTCTCGCCCGCGTCCCCGAAGGCGCCGAGCGTCCCCTCGTCCGGGCGGTCCGCGTGAATTCCGCCGCCGACCAGGGCACGGTCGGCCAGTTGCGCGACGGCACGGGCCATGGCCACGAATTGACCGGCCGGTACCGCGATCACCTCGTCGGTCCGCATGAACAGTTCTCCCGCCTGATCGTCGTCGTGAAAGAGGGCCACGATGTCCGGCACGGTGGGCCGGGGACGGATCCTGTTCTGACTCATGATTTCTCCTGCCCTGCGCCACCGAATTCCGTTACCGCGTTCTGTGACGTTCGAACCATTCGAAACCTCCCCATCCATCAGGTTTGTGAACGTCAGCCTTGTCCATCCCACTTCTGGTTCACTTCCGGTCGAATCGGGCGAGAAGCAATTGGACCGATATCGAGAGCAATTCCGAAGTTGCGATGAAATATACGAGCCGAGGATGATCATGCGACCGCGAATCCGCAGTTCCGCGAAAAAGTCACAATTGCATTACAGGCCGCTCACCTCGCCACTCAGGATCGAACCACGTGTGTCGCAACCTGGAACAGCCAGAACGTGATGCACAACACACACCGGCCGGTACTACCGCACGGAATGGATATAACGATTTGGCAACCATGAAGCTAACGACAGACAGCGCCCGAAATTTATAGTAGAGATTCTGATTTAAATCAGATGTCCAGCGTTTTGGCCGTCCCGTCGGCGCACGGACGGGGGCGGGCCATGGGGAAGGTGTCCGGGATGTCACGGTGGCAGGGGGCATGGCATGGCTGAACGGCGCATCCATGTCCTCGGGCCGATGCATATCGCACTCGACGGAACTCCGATCCGCCTCGCGGGCCGGCTCACCCGGGCCCTGCTGGCGCGCTTGGTGATCGCGCAGGGCCGGGCGGTGTCCACCGATCGGCTGGTCGACGAGTTGTGGGACGGCGAACCCCCGCCGAAGGCGACTTCGGTGCTGCAGGTGCACGTCCACAACCTGCGGCGAGTGTTCGAACCCGAACGTCCCGCCCGCGCGCCGGCGACGGTGGTGGTGTCGGAGGGCCTCGGTTACGCGCTGCGGTTGCGCGACACCGAAGTCGACGCCTGGCAGTTCGAATCGCTGTTGCACGAATATCTGCAAGTCAGCAGCGGTGCCCATGCCCCCGAGGCGGCCACCCGCACTCGGATGCTGGATACCGCACTGGCCTGTTGGAACGGACGCGCGCTGGAGAGTTTCGCCGATTGTGGCTGGGCGGCGGCCGAGGCGGCGCGGTTGACCGATCTGTATCTGACCGCCGGTGAATTGCGCGCCCAGGCCGCGCTGGAACTCGGCCGCACCACCGAGGTGATCAGCGGCCTGCGGCGCACCGTCGAGGACCGGCCCGACCGCGAGGAGAGCGTGCGACTGCTCGCCCTCGCGCAATATCGGCTGGGGCAGCAGACCGAAGCGCTGGCCACGTTACGGCGCACGGCGGAATTCCTCACCCGGGAAATGGGGCTGGATCCGGGACAACGCATTCAGGAGCTGGAGACCGCCATCCTCAACCAGGCGGTCCCGGTGCTCGACTCCACCGTGCCGACCGCGTCCCTCGCCGTGCGCGCCGACATCGTGCGTGACATCACGCGCTCGTCGGCCGAGCCGGCCGCGACCACGACGGCGCCCGGATATCCGGTGCAGCGCAAGGTCGTGCTGGAAGCCGCCTGCGAGGCCGCCGAACACGGCGCCCGGGTGGTGTGGGTCTGTGGCGGCGCGGGTTTCGGCAAGTCCACTCTCACCGAGACCGTCGCCGCCGAATTGCGCCGCCGCGACTGGGTGGTCGCGACCGGGCGCTGCCCGGAGATCGACGGAGCGCCGCAGGCATGGGTGTGGGCGGAGGTCGCCGCGCGATTCGGCGCCGATCTGACCTCGCGGCCGGTGCTCGGTGGGGCCTTCGAGATCTCGCGGGTGATCGCCGACCGGTGCCGCAAGGCGGTCGCCGACGGTCCGGTCGCGTTGATCCTGGAGGATCTGCACCGGGCCGACGAGGCCACGCTGCAGATCCTGCGCCAAGCCATGGCATGGCTGCACGATCAGCCGCTGCTGGTCATCGCCACTCTGCGCGAGACGGAGGCGCCGCCGCCGGTGCGGGCGGCCGTGGCCGCCCTGGCCGACCCGACCGCCGCGCATATCGAGCTCACCGGCGTCGATCTGGACGGGACCTGCGCCATCGCGCGCGCCGCCGGACTGTCCGGACTCGACACCGATCTGCTGGCGCTGCTGCACGAACGCACCGGTGGAAATCCGCTGTTCCTGCGCGAGCTCACCGCCGCGATGGCGGTGGGCGGCGACGTCCACACGTTGCCGCCGAGCACCCGGGGGGTGATCGAACAACAACTGGCGCGGATGCCGGATCCGGTCCGCGAGGTCCTGGAGTACGCGGCCGTCTGCGGTGAGCGGGTGGAACCGGCGACGCTGGTGGCGTTGACCGGACGCTCCGAGCACGAGATCGTCGACCTCGTCGGCACCGCCGAGGTGGCACGGCTGGTGATCATCGATCCCGCCGGCCGGATCATGTTCGCGCACCCGCTGATTCGTGACACCGTCTACGCGGGGATCGCACAACTGCGGCGGACCCGGATGCATCAGGGTGTGCTGGCACTGCTGGGCGGGTGCCGTCCCGACGACGCCCGGGCCGTGGAGGTGCTGGCCCATCACGCCGTGCGCGCGGCCACGGCGAGTACCGCCGATTCCGCGGTCGACTACATCACGACGGCGGCGCGGCACTGTGTCGAACGCGGGATGCGCGCGGACGCGGCGCCGCTGTGGCGCACGGTGATCGAACTACGGCGCCTGGCCGGGCACGAGGACGACGACGCCCCGGCCGCGGATCGGATCGCCTGTGTGGACGCCTACTGCGAACTGGTCACCGCCTCCGCGTACGCGGGACGGATCGTCGCGGCCCGCGACGCCCGGGAACAGGCGCTGCGGCTGGCCACCGCACTGGGCGACGGGGAGTTGGTGGTGCGCGCGCTGACCAGCTGGCGGGCCCCGGTGGTCTGGGCGATGCGGGACTGGAGATGGACCAATCCGCGGCTGCGGCGCGCACTCGCGGTCGCCTCCGCGCGCGACCAGCCGGTGGCGACGCAGGCACGCCTGCTGATCACGGCGGTCTTCGAAGCCAGCCCCGCCGCGCACCGGCTCGCCCACACCCGCGCCCACGCCGCACTGAAATTGGCGCGCAGCACCGGCAACGCCGAACTGCAGTGCATGGCCTTGAACGCGCTGACCCATCTCGTCTTGGACGGACATTCCGGCGACGGCCTCGGGTACTGGACCGCCGAGCTCGAGCGCATCGCCACCGCAGCCGACCTCCCCCACTATCGTGCCCTCGCACACTATTTGCACTTCCGCACCGCCTGCCGCGACGTCGACCTGATCGAGGCCGGACGGCAGGCCACGCTGGCCCTGGAGTTCGCGGCGACCGCGCAGGTGCGGCCGCTGGCGACGATCTTCGGCTACTTCCGCGCGGCCACCGAGATCCTGCGCGGCGATATCTCCCGCGCCGCGCACTACTTCGACGAAAGCGTATCGGCGGCAAGAGATTCCGGCTTCCCACACGGCGACGAGGCAGCCCTGATCGCGCTGCTTCCGCTCGGCTGGGCGCGCCGCGATCTCTCTCCCGCCGCGGACGCCCTCGCCGATATCGAAGCCGCCCTACCCGGCATGCTCACCCAGATCTACATCGTCGCCCTTCTCGACGCCGGCGCACGCGCCGAGGCCGCCGCCCTGTTCCACCACGGCCCGGAGGTCGACGAGCACTTCTACCCCGTCCTGATGCGAGCCCACCGTGCCCGCGCGGCCATCGCCCTCGGCTCCACCGCCGACTGCGCCGAACTGTACCGCCGGCTCCTCCCCGCCGCCGGCACGGTCGCGGGCCTCGAAACCGGCTTCACCCCACTCGATCCGGTGGACGAGATCCTCGCCGATCTGGCGGCGGCATGCGGAGACGGCGTCACCGCCGCCAAGCACCGCGCCGCCGCCACCCGGCTCCGCGAGCGAATCCGCAAGCAGCTCAGATCAACTCAGCTGACTAACACCGACACCATCGGCCCCGCCGCGAGAGATTTCCCGGCGCCGTTCTGATGCGGCGGCATCGCCGGACAAGCCGAACGCGCTCACCCGGTCGCGCGCTTCTCCTCGCCGCCGGCACCTCGGACCCGAGATTCGGAATCCCGCGTCCGTTTGCCGCGGGCGATTTCGGTGGCGAGGGCGTCGAGAGGGTTCGCCAGGTGGTGCAGGGGGTCGAGCAGGGCGGTGAGCCAGGTTCGGGCGATCTCCACGCCGTCGGGGTCGAGGCGGTAGTACCGGCGGGTGCCTTCGGCGCGGACGGTGACCAAACCGGTGTCGCGCAGGGTCTTCAGGTGTTGCGAGACCGCGGGCTGGGAGATCGGGGTGGCGGCGCGGATCGATTCGACCAGGGCGCCGGCGGAGTGTTCGCCGGCGGCCAGGAGTTCGAGGATGTGACGGCGAACGGGGTCGCCCAGCGCATCGAAGATGCGGGCGGGTGGGGCGGTCATCGAGGTTCCGGAGTGTCCTCTGGTTCGGTGGTGTAGAAGGCGAATGTCTGTTCGGCGGCGGTGCGAGCCGCGGTGGGCTCGTCGCCGTCGGCGATCGCGGCCTCACCCCACGCCGTGGCGGCGGTGCGGATGAATGTACGGCCCTCCGGCGTGGTGTGCAGCGTGAGCGCGACGGTCGGATCGACCGGCTCGCCGCTGTCCAGATGCATCCCCAGGCCGAGGAGGGCGAGGTCCCAGCCGACACCGACCGCACCGGGACCGAATTGCGTCCACATGGCCGGATCGATCGGCGCCTCGTGCTCGAGCTTCAGTTCGGTACCGTCGCCGGCCGGGCCGAGAGTGACCTCCAGCCAGGAGACCTGCGGGCCCATCTCCCAGGTGACGGCGAAGTGTTTCGGCGCGTCACAGCGTTCGACCATGCCGTTGGCGTTGCCCTCGAGCTGGTATCGGCCGCCGACCTCCAGTGAGCCGCTGATCGGCAGGAACCAGCGCGGAATCCGCTCGGGATTGGTCAGCGCGTCCCACAGATCGGCCTGATCGGTGGGGTAGCTGCGGCGGGCGACGGCGATTCGGGTGGTCGCGCCGTCGCGGGAGCCGGTGCGGACCTCGCGGGTGACGAGGCCGGCGAGGGCGGCGGGGTCGGAAAGCAAGGGCATGACATACCTCCTTCTATAAGTTGACACTTATATTAGCAGGCAGCCTTCACCGATGCGAGGAGGACGTGAACGCCGCGGCGTGCCGGGTGCAGGGGGTTCGGAGGGCACGCCGCGGCGCGACGCATTCAGTTGGCTTGCAGACGCATGGCCTCGATCAGCGATTTCGGGCGCATATCGGTCCAGTGCGATTCGACATAGTCGAGGCAGAGCTGACGCAGACAAGGGCCGTGAGCGATCGTCCATCCGCTCGGCACGGCCGCGAACACCGGCCACAACGAGTGCTCGCCTTCATCGTTGGTCAGGACGTAGAACTCGGCGTCGTCATCGTCGAATGGGTTGCTCATTCGAATACCTTTCGTGCGGAACTGTTTCCGGTGCGGCGGTACCGCCACCGCACCGGGGGGTGGTGCGGGCCCGCGATGTTCGAGCCCGCACCGCGATCAAGCGCCCGGTGTCACCGACACCGCCGATCCGGTGGAGAGCAGGTTCGCGAGGGCGGTGAAGATGCTGCCGAGGCCGGAGCTTCCGGTATCCATCAGTCGAAAATCCTTTGCTGGTGCGGGTTTACTTCGGGGTGTAGGCGATGCTGGAACCGGAGCTGAGGAAGCTCAGCACCTGAGTGATGATCGCGGCGTAGTCGACAGTGCCGTCCATACTTTTCTTCCTTCTTCCTTTCACGGTCGCGAACCGCGGTCGCCGGACCGGCGCCCGAGGGCCGCACGGAACCTGATCGGCTCCGGGCTGATGAGGCGACAAGCGATGCGGATCAGTCCGTTTCGCTGTCGTCCGGGTGTTCGCCGACCACCGCGCCGATGCGTCGCAACGATTCCGCGGAAGTCATGCGCCAGTGGGTGGTGGGCAGGTGGTGGCGCCGCACCGTTCCACTGACCGCCGGTATCCACCGTTCGGCGGCCGGCTCGCTCGAGGCGTCGTGGGCGGCGACGAAGTACGTCAGATCACCGCGGTAGATCCGGGGCCGGTAGGAGGCGGCCAGATCGACCGATCCCAGCGCCGCCTCGAGGACGGCGGTGATCCGCTCCCGGCCCAGCGACGCGAACGGTTCGGGCAGCGCGTCCAGGATCGCGGCAGGATCGTCCGGCATGGCGTCGCCGAACTCCTCGAACCGGTCCCCCAGCAGGCCGCCCAGCAGTTCCGCCGTCGCGACCGGCTCGGACTCGTCGGCATCCGGTTCGCCGAACCGGCTGTCCATCACGGCCAGCAGGTCGACCCGCTCACCCTCGTCCTGCAGTTGCACCGCGACGGCATGGGCGAGCACACCGCCGAGCGACCAGCCCAGCAGGTGATAGGGCCCTTCCGGCTGCACCGAGCGGATCGCCTCGACATAACGCCGCGCCCACTGTTCGACGGTGCCGGGCAGGTCCTCTCCGCTCAGCGCGGGCGATTGCAGGCCGTAGAGCGGCCGCTGCACCGAGGCGGCCAAGCCGGCGAACGACCAGGCGACACCACCGACCGGATGCACACAGAACAGCGGCTCGCCGATACCGTTGCGCCGCAACGGAAGCAGCACATCGAAGGCGGCATCGGCATCGATCTCGTCCGCCGCCCGCTCCAGTTCGGCCAGCACTGCCGCGGGCGTCGGCGCGGTGAACAACGTCAGCACCGGCACCTGCCGCCCGAGGGCCGCACTCAGCCGCGCCGCGAGCGTGGTCGCCGAGAGCGACGTGCCGCCGGATTCGAAGAAGTTGTCCTCCAGGCCGATCCGCTCCGCACCCAGCACCTGCGCGAAGGTGGTACAGACCAGTGCCTCGGCCGGGGTCCGCGGAGCGCGAAACTCGCGCACCGCGCGCGGCGGCGCCGGCAGGGCGCGGCGGTCGAGCTTGCCGGACGCGTTCACCGGAAGGTCGTCGAGGACGACCACGGCCGCCGGAACCATATAGCCGGGCAGCCGCCGCGCGAGTTCGGTCCGCAGCCGCTCGGCGTCGACGGGGTGACCGGCCTCGGCGACCACGTAGGCCACCAACTGCTGGTCGGTACCGTCGTCACCGCGCACCAGCGCGACGGCCTGCGCGACCTCGGGCTGCGCGACCAGCGCCGCCTCGATCTCCCCGGGCTCGATGCGCAGCCCGCGCAGCTTCACCTGGAAGTCCGAGCGGCCGCGGTACTCCAGCTCACCGTCGGCGTTCCACACCACCAGATCGCCGGTGCGGTACATGCGTTCCCCGCCCGTGCCCACTGCGCCCATGCCCCCGGACCCGCCCATGAAGGGGTCGGCCACGAACCGGTCCGCGGTCAGATCGGGTCGCGCGAGATAGCCGCGCGCCAGCTGGGTTCCGGCGAGATACAGCTCGCCGGTGACACCCGCGGGCACCGGGCGCAGTCGCGAATCCAGCACGTAGACACGGGTGTTGAAGACCGGCCGGCCGATCGGCACCCCAGCGGTGTCGGCATCGGTGACCTCGTGGTACGTCACGTCCACCGCGGCCTCGGTCGGCCCGTAGAGGTTGTGCAACCGGGCGCCGGTCAGCGTCCGCAACCGCTGCGCCACCGCCGGCGGTAGCGCCTCGCCGGAGGCGAACACGCGCCGCAGCGAGCCACCGGCCCCGGCCGCCGACTCGGCGGCGAACACCGCGAGCATCGACGGTACGAAATGCACGGTGGTGACCGATTCGGCCGCGATCAGGCGGGCCAGGTACGCGGGATCGCGGTGACCCTGCGGTGCGGCCAGCACCAGCCTCGCCCCGATCTGCAACGGCCAGAACAACTCCCACACCGACACGTCGAAGGTGACGGGCGTCTTCTGCAACACCACATCGTCGGTGTCGAGCCGGTATTCCGACTGCATCCACACCAACCGGTTCACGATCGCCCGGTGGCTGACCGCCACACCCTTCGGGCGGCCCGTCGACCCGGAGGTGAAGATCACGTAGGCGATGGTCTCGGGACACAACGGGCGCACCCGGTCCGCATCGGTGACGGCGGCGTCGCCGTATTCGGTGAGGTCCAGCCGATCCATTGCGAGCGCGCCGTCGATCGTCGAATCCGCGAGTGCCAGTGTGCATTCCGGCGCCGCGGTGTCGAGGATGTGCCGAACGCGCTCGTCCGGCTGATCCGGATCGATCGGCACATAGGCGGCGCCGGCCTTGAGTACCGCGTAGACGGCGACCAGCAGTTCGACCGAGCGCGGCAGCGCCACCGCCACCCGCTGCTCCGGGCCGATCCCGCGCCCGATCAGATACCGCGCCAGCCGGTTGCTACGCGCATCGAATTCGGCGTAGGTCAGCACCCGTTGTGCCACAGCACTTCCCGAGCGATCCTCGGCGAGCGCCACCGCCTCCGGATGTGCGGCCACCGCGGACGCGAACCGGGCGGTCAGCGTGTCCGGATGGTCGCTGCCCGAAACCGGCGGCAGCTCCCGCGCGGTGTCGTTGTAGTCGACCAGGATGCGGGTGCGTTCGGCGTCGTCCAGCAGGTCGATATCGCCGATCGTGACCTCCGCGTCGGCGGCGACCCGGTCGATCACCCGCAGGAAGCGCTGCACGAAGTGCTGCACCGTGGCCGCGTCGAACAGGTCGGTGGCGTAGGTGACGGCGGCCGAGATGCCCGCCGGGGCGCCCTGCTCGTCGTAGGTGTCCGTCAGATACCAGTGCAGATCGAATTGCGATGTGCGCGTGTCGATCTCCAGTTCACTGACCGTCACGCCGGGCAGCCGCACCTCGGTCCGATTCAGGTTCTGGAACGACAGACCCACCTGGAACAGCGGATGCCGTGCCGTCGACCGGACCGGATCGAGCAGTTCCACCAGCCGCTCGAACGGCACATCGCTGTTGGCGAAGGCGGCCAGATCCGTCTCGCGCACCTGGTCGAGCAGTTCGGCGAACGATGCCTGCGGCGCGACCCGAGCACGCAGGACCAGGGTGTTGACGAACATGCCGATCAGGTCGTCGAGTTCCGCCTCGCCCCGGCCCGCGATCGGCGCACCGACCGCGACATCCTCGGTGGCGGCGAGCCGGGCCAGCAGGATCGACAGCGCGGCGCGGACCACCATGAACAGGGAGGCGTGCCGGGTCCGTGCCAACCGGTGCAGGGCGGCATGCCGCTCGGCGCCGATCTCGAACGTCAGCGCCCGGCCCCGTAGCGACTGCACCTTCGGGCGCGGCCGGTCCGTGGGCAGTGGCAGCTGTTCGGGCAGATCCGCGAGGGCGGACCGCCAGTGCGCGAGCTGGCCCGCGACCAGCGACCGCGGATCGTCCTCCGCGCCGAGCAGTTCGCGCTGCCACAGTGCGTAATCGGCGTACTGCACCGGCAGCGCGGACCACTGCGGCGCCGCCGCGGCCGTGCGCGCCGCGTAGGCGGTCAGCAGATCCCGGGTCAGCGGCACGGCCGAGGCGCCGTCGGCGCAGATGTGGTGCATCGACAGCACCACGATGTGCTCGGACGTATCCGTGACCCGCAGCAGTGCCGCGCGCACCGGAATGTCACGCGTGACGTCGAAGGGGCACGAAAGTATGTGCGAGACTGCGCTTTCCACCTCGCCGGCGGTCACCGATCCGACCGTGAACCCGGCGTCCGCGTCGGCCAGGATCTGCTGGAACGGTCCGTCGTCGGCCTGCGGGTAGACGGTCCGCAAGACCTCGTGCCGCTCGACCACATCGGCGAAGGCGAGCTCGAGTGCCGCGGCGTCCACCGCACCGGTCAGGCGCACCGCGAACGGTACGTTGTAGGCCGCGGAGGCGGGATCCATGCGGTTGAGCAACCACATCCGCTGCTGGGCCGGCGACAACGGGATCCGGTGCGGCCGGGTCCGGGCGGTGAGCTCGACCCTCGCCGTACCGGCGTGGGCGGCGAGCCGTTCGGCCAGCGCACGCACCGTCGGCGCCTCGAACACCGTGCGGACCGGGATCCGGGTCGCCGACCGGGCGCCCAGGCGCGCGACGACCTGGGTGGCGATGAGCGAGTTGCCGCCGAGTTCGAAGAAGTCGTCGTCGGCGCCGACGCGGGGCACGCCGAGCGCCTCGGCCAGCACCGCGGCGACCAGACGCTGCTGCGGCGTGGCCGGCTCGCGGTACGGCCGTGCCTGGAACTGCGGTTCCGGCAACGCTTTTCGATCCAGTTTGCCCACCGGGGTGAGCGGCACGCGGTCGAGGACGACGACCGCGGCCGGCACCATATGCGACGGCAGACTGCGCGCGGCGTAGGTGGTCAGCTGCTGCGGATCGATCGCACGTCCCGGCACCGCACACACATACGACACCAGCGCGGTGGCACCGGCCGGGGTTTCGCGGCCCAGGGTGACCGCGAAATCGACGTCGTCGTGACCGGTGAGCACCGCGTCGATCTCGCCGAGTTCGATGCGGAAGCCGCGCACCTTGACCTGGAAGTCGGTGCGGCCCAGATATTCCAGCTCCCACTCACCGGTGCCGCCGACGATCCAGCGGACCAGGTCGCCGGTGCGATACATCCGGGTGCCGGGCGCACCCCACGGGCAGGCGACGAAACGGCCGGCGCTCAGCCCTGCCCGGGCGTGGTACCCGCGGGCCAGGGCCTCGCCCACGACGTACAGCTCACCCGCGACACCGGGCGGCACCGGCTGCATGCGCGCGTCGAGCACGAGCGTGGTCGTGCCCGGCACCGGGGTGCCGATGGTGATCGGCACGCCCGCGACCAGAACTGCGTACGCGGAGGAGATGGTGGCCTCGGTCGGGCCGTAGCTGTTGACGAAGCGGCGGCCGGGCTGCCATTTGGCCAGCAGTTCCGGCGTGGTCGCGTCGCCGCCGGCGCCGACGACCTCGAGGTCCGGCAGTCCGGACGGATCCACGGTGGCCAGCATGGCCGGGGTGATCATGGTGTGGGTGACCCGCTCGTCGCGCAGCAGATCCGCGAGTTCCTGTCCGCCCAGCACCGACGGCGGCGCGATGACCAGGGTGGCTCCGCTGCCGAAGGTCAGCAGCCACTCCTCCAGCGACTGATCGAAACTCGGCGAGCAGACGTGCAGGAAGCGGTGCCGCGGTTCCACCCGGCACAGTCGGGTGGCATGGGCGGCCAGATTGGCGACCCGCCGGTGCGTGACCGTCACGCCCTTCGGCAGACCGGTCGAACCCGAGGTGTAGATGGTGTAGGCGGCGTTGTCCGGGCGCAGCGGACGGAGGCGGTCGGCGTCGGTGATGGGATCGGGCGAGCGGCGCGCGCAGGCGGCGGCGGTGGTCTCGTCGTCCAGTGACAACCACGTGGTGGCCGCGGGCAGATCGGCGGCGAATTCCCCTGTGGTGATGCCGATTACGGCGGCGGAGTCGACCACCATGTGCCGCACCCGATCGGGCGGATAGCTCGGATCGACCGGCACGTACGCGCCGCCGGCCTTCGCGACCGCCCAGACCGCGGCGATCATCTCGTAGGAGCGCGGCAGCGCGATCGCCACCGACCGCTCCGGCCCGACCCCCGCGTCGATGAGCACCCGGGCCAGCTGCGAGGACTGCCGGTCCAGCTCCCCGTAGGTCACCGATCGGCCGTCGATGCGCACCGCGACCCGGTCGGCGCCGTGACGCAGGCCGCGCGTGAAGATCTCCGGCAGCAGCCCCTCGGCGAGGACCGGGCCGCCGTCCATCCGGGTGAACTGCTCGTACTCCGCCTCGGACAGCAACGGCAGGCTGCCGACGGTCTGCTCCGGCGCGGCGGCCACGGCCGCGAGCAGTCCGGTGAAGCGCCGGGCGAACGACTCGACCGTGGTGTGGTCGAACAGATCACGCGCGTAGGAGAGGTCGGCGAGCAGACCCTCCCCGGTTTCCTGCACGGTCAGCGACAGATCGAATTGTTCGGCGTCGAAATCGAAATCGACGGCCTCGACCCGCAGACCGGGCAGTGCGACATCGCGCTGCGGCAGGTTCTGGAAGGTCAGCATCACCTGGAACAGCGGATGGCGTGCCGTGGAGCGCTCCGGATTCACCAGCTCCACCAACCGTTCGAACGGCAGATCGGCGTGCCCGAACGCCTGCAGGTCGGTATCGCGTGCGGCGCGGAGCAATTCGGCGAAGCTCACCTCGCCCGGTACCCGGGTGCGCAGCACGAGGGTGTTGACGAACATGCCGACCACATCGTCGAGTTCGGCCTCGCCGCGGCCCGCGATCGGGGTGCCGACGGCGACGTCGTCGGTACCGGCCATCCGTGCCACGAACAGCGCCCACGCGGCGTGCACCACCATGAACAGTGTCGCGTTGTGGGCGCGACCCAGCTCGACCAGATCCGCGCGCAGCTGCCCCGAGAGGGAGAACACCACTCGTCCACCGCGCGCGGACTGCACCGCCGGACGCGGGCGATCGGCGGGCAGATTGACCTCGTCCGGCAGGCCGGCCAGCTGCTCGCGCCAATAGCGGGCCTGCGTCGAGATCAGGCTCCGCGCATCGTCTTCCGAGCCGAGCGCCTGCCGCTGCCAGAGCGCGTAATCCGCATACTGCACCGGCAGCGGGGACCAGTGTGGAGTCTCGCCCGCGCGGCGGGCGGTATAGGCGAGCATCACATCGCGGGTCAGCGGCCGCATGGACCAGCCGTCGGCGGCGATGTGATGCACCACGAACACCAGCACGTGTTCTTCTGCCGAAAGCCGCAGCAGCGCAACGCGAATCGGCACCTCTGCGCTCACGTCGAACCCGGCCGAGGCCAGTTCGGCGATGCACGCCGCGACCTCCTCCGCGCCGACCGGCCGCGGCGTGAGATCCGCGCCCGCCTGCGACGCGGGCAGGATGTGCTGCACGACGCCCTGAGCCGTCTGCGGGTAGACGGTGCGCAACACCTCGTGCCGGCCCAGCACGTCGAGCACCGCCTGTTGCAGTGCGTCGACCCGCAGCTCACCGCGCAGCCGCACGGCGACGGGCACGTTGTAGGCCGCGGATTCGGGTTCGAACTGGTTGAGGAACCACATCCGCTGCTGCGCCAGCGACAGCGGCAGCGCCTCGGGCCGTGGTCCGGCGGTCAGCGCCGTGCGGCCGCCGGAGCCGATGTGGCCGTCCACCCGCACCGCGAGCGCGGCCACCGTCGATGCCTCGAACAGCAGCCGGACCGGAATCCGGGCGTCCAGGGCCGCGCCGAGGCGGGCCGATACCTGGGTGGCCAGCAGCGAATTGCCGCCGAGGGCGAAGAAATCGTCGTCGGCGCCGACTCGAGGCGACCCCAGCACCTCGGCGTAGATGTCGGCGATCGTCTGTTCCACCGGGCCCGCGGGGGCGCGGTAGGCCGTCGCCTCGAAGGCGGGGCGGGGCAGCGCGGCCCGGTCCAGCTTGCCGTTCACGGTGAGCGGCAGCGCATCGAGGACGACGAACGCCTCGGGCACCATGTACGACGGAAGTGTCTGTGCCAGTGCCTTTTTCACGTCGGCGACATCGATATCCCCGGCGGACGGGACGAGGTAGGCGACCAGCCGGTCGGCGGTGCGCGGATCGGAGACCGCCAGCACGGCGACCTGGGCGAGTGCCGGCAGCGCGAGCAGCGCCGCCTCGATTTCCCCGAGTTCGATGCGGAAGCCCCGCACCTTCACCTGGAAATCGGTGCGGCCCCGGTATTCGAGTTCGCCGGCCGCGTTCCACGCCACCACGTCGCCGGTGCGGTACATGCGCGTTCCGGGTTCGAACGGATCGGCCACGAACCGTTCCGCGGTCAGATCTGCGCGGCCGTGATAGCCGCGAGCCAGCTGCGCACCGGCGAGATACAGCTCACCGGGCACGCCCACCGGCACCGGCAGCAGCCGCGAATCCAGCACGTACACCCGGCTGTTGGCCTCCGGACGGCCGATCGGGACCGCCACCGTATCGGTGTCGTCGACCGCGTGGACGGTGATCGAGACCGCGGCCTCGGTCGGGCCGTAGAGGTTGTAGAGCCGGGCGGAACTGTCCCGGCGCACGCGCTGCGCGGTGGTGGCGGGCAGGGCCTCGCCTATGGCGAGCACGCGGCGCAGCGAGGCCGGCAGGCTGCCACCGGAGGCGGTGAGCAGCGCGTCGAGCATCGACGGGACGACATGCAGCGTGGTCACCTGTTCACGCCGCATCAGCTCGTCGAGGTAGGCGGGATCGCGATGGCCGTCCGGTGCGGCGACCACGAGCCGGCCGCCGGAGACGGCGGCGGACCAGAACTCCCAGACCGAGAGGTCGAAGGTGGCGGCGGTCTTCAGCAACACCGCGTCGTCGGCGCGCAGGTCGAATTCCGCTGTCTTCCAACGCAATTGATTGACGATCGCCTCGTGGGAGACGGTGACGCCCTTCGGCCGGCCCGTCGATCCGGAGGTGAAGACGACATAGGCCGGATGCTGCGGCAGCAGCGGAGCACGGCGGTCCCGATCGGTCACCGGCGCGGTGGCCAGATCCGGCACGGCGTCGACGTCCACCACTCGCACCGACTCGTCCCGCAGCGTCGGCGCGATATCCGAGGTGGTCAGCACACACAGCGGTGCGGCGGTCGAGAGGATGTAGCCGACGCGTTCGGCCGGCTGGTCCGGATCGACCGGCACATACGCACCGCCGGCGACGCTGACCGCGTACATGGCGGCGATCAGCTCCCGGGAACGGCGCAGGGCCAGCGCCACGCGCGTCTCCGGTCCGACGCCCAGCGCGATGAGATGCCGGGCGAGCCGATTGACCTGTGCCGACAGCTCGGCATAGGAAACGGGTTCACCGGTGCCGTCGCGATCGATGATCAGCGCCGGTGCCGTACCAGCGGCTGCCACCGTCGCGTTCCACATCTCAGGAAGCGTTGTCGCGCAACCCGGTTCGGCCGTGTCGTTCCAGGTTTGCAGAATCCGCGCGCGTTCCCGCGGTGCGAGCAGATCCACCGAGCCGACGGCCCGGTCCGGATCGGCACACACCGCATCCAGCAGCCGCAGCAGCCGCTCGCCGAAGCCGGCCACGGTGGGGGCGTCGAAGAGCGCGGTGGCGTAGGTGAGGGAGGCGGCCATGCCGAGCGGCGCACCGGACGCGTCGTAGCGGTCGGTAATCACCAGATGCAGGTCGAACTGCGAGACGGCGGTGTCGAAGTCCGCCGCGCTCACCGTCAATCCGTCCAGCGCGAACTCCGCGGCGGCCTGATTGTGGAAGGAGATGCCGACCTGGAACAGCGGATGCCGGGCGGTCGACCGGACCGGGTTCAGCACCTCGACCAACCGCTCGAACGGGATGTCGGCATGGGAGAAGGCGGCCAGATCGCCGTCACGCACACCCGCGAGCAGTGCGGCGAAGCCGGCCCCCGGATCGACCTCGGTGCGCAACACCAGGGTGTTGACGAACATGCCGACCAACTCGTCGAGCGCTCCGTCGCCGCGGCCCGCGATGGGCGTGCCGATCGCGATATCCGTCGAGGCGGCCAGCCGCGCCAGCAAGGTCGCGAAGGCGGCGTGCATCACCATGAACAGCGTCGCGCCGTGGGCGCGGCCGATCTCGATCAGGCGGGTGTGTGCCGCCGCTTCCACGGTGAAGTCCACGGCGGCGCCGGCGGTGGAGACCGTCGCCGGACGCGGCCGATCGGTGGGCAGCGCCAGCTGGTCGGGCAGCCCCGCCAGCGCGCGCGTCCAGTAGCCGATCTGGCGGGCGGCCGGCGAATCCGGATCGTCCTCGGAGCCGAGCACCTCCCGCTGCCAGAGCGCGAAGTCGGCGTACTGGACCGGCAGCGGCGTCCAGCCGGGCGCGGTCCCGGTGCGGCGGGCGGCGTACGCGGTCATCACGTCGCGGGCCAGCGGGACCAGGGAGGAACCGTCGGCGGCGATGTGGTGGACGGCCACGACGAGCACGTACTCGCTGCCCGGTGCGTCGGTGACGGCGAACAGCCGGGCCCGCAGCGGCACCGCGGCCGTCACGTCGAACGGCTCGGTGACGAACTGCGATACCGCGTCGAGCATGTCGGCACCGGGCAGCGGCACCGGCGCCAGCCGCGGCGCCGAGGCGTCGGCGACGGGGAGGATCACCTGCACCGGTCCGGCCTCGGTCTGCGGATACACCGTGCGCAGCACCTCGTGCCGGGCCATCACATCGGCGAACGCGGCGTTCAGCGCGGCCACGTCGAGATCGCCGCTCAGCCGCATGGCCAGCGGGATCGTATACGCGGCGGAGTGTTCGTCCATACGGTTGAGCAGCCACATGCGCTGCTGCGCGAGCGACAGCGGCACCGGCCCGTCGACAGCGCGCGGGGTCAGCGCCACCCGGGCCCGCGCGCCCTCCGGCGCCGCGGCCGCGGACGCCAGCGCGGCCACCGTGGGATGTTCGAAGACGGCGCGCACCGGCACCGCCGTGTCGAACGCCGCGCCGAGCCGCGCGGCCAATCGGGTTGCGGTGAGGGAGTTTCCACCGAGCGCGAAGAAGTCGTCGTCGAGCCCGAGGCGGCGGGATTCGCCGAGGCCGAGCACCCCGGCCACGATCTCGGCGACCGTGGATTCGGCGGCCGTGCGCGGGGCACGGAATTCCGCGACCCGGAAAACCGGCTCCGGCAATGCCTTCCGGTCCAGTTTGCCGGTCGGCGTCAGTGGAATCCGGTCGATGACCATGATCGCGGCCGGAACCATGTACGCGGTGAGGCTGCGGGAGGCATGGGCCACCACGTCGTCCACGTCGACGGTGTGCCCGGGCGCGGGGACCACATAGGCGACCAGCGACGTCTCCCCCGTGGCGTCGAGATGTCCCAGGGTGGCGGCGAATTCGACCGACTCGTGCGCGCCGAGCACCGCGTCGACCTCGCCCAGTTCGATACGCAGACCGCGCACCTTCACCTGGTGATCCGAGCGGCCCACATATTCGACGACGTATTCCTCGCCGCGCGCGACCCAGCGCACCAGATCGCCGGTGCGGTAGAGCCGCTCGCCCGGCGCGCCGTGCGGATCGGGGACGAAACGTTCGGCCGTCAGCGCCGCCCGCGCGTGGTAGCCGCGCGCCAGACCCGGCCCGCGCAGATACAGCTCACCGGTGACGCCGGCCGGTACCGGGCGCAAGCGCCCGTCGAGTACCACCGCCGACATCCCGGCGATCGGAGCACCCATATCCAGCGGGTCACCCGGACGCTTCACCGCGCTCACGGTCGCGAAGACGGTGGTTTCGGTCGGGCCGTAGGTGTTGTGGAATTCGCGGTCCGCGGCCCAGCGGGCCATCAGGTCCGGACCGTAGGCCTCACCACCGACCGTCAGCCGACGCAGCCGCGGCAGCGCGGCGGGGTCGAGGGTCCGCAGTACGGCGGGAGTGATGAAGGCGTGCGACACCCGTTGGGCTGCCAGCAATTCCGTCAATTCGTCGCCACCGTAGACGCCGACCGGCGCGATGACGGCGGTGGCCGAGCCCGCGAAGGCCATCAGCAGTTCCAGCATGGAGGCGTCGAAGCTCGGTGAGGAGGCGTGCAGGACCCGCGCGCCCGAGTCGATCCGATAGTGCCGGCGATGCGCGGCCACGATCGCCCCGATTCCGCCGTGCGTCACCACGACGCCCTTCGGCTTCCCGGTCGTGCCGGAGGTGTAGATCATCCATGCCGGATTCTGCAACCGGACCGGGCGCAGCAGTTCGTGCGCTGCGATCGGCTCGGCGGAGGTAGTGCGCAGGCGCGCGGCGATATCCGGCGCGTCGACGGTGATCGCGCGCACCGTGCCGGGGAGCGCGGCGGCGTCGGCGACGGTCGTGATGCCCAGGGCCGCACCGGAATCGGCGAGCATATGCGCGATCCGCTCGGCCGGATAGTCCGGGTCGACCGGCAGGAAGGCGGCTCCCGCCTTCGCCACCGCCCACCAGGCCACCACCCACCGCACCGAGCGGGTGATCGCGATCGCGACGAAATCCTCGGCGCCGACGCCGGATTCGATCAGGACCCGCGCCAACCGGCTGGACTCGGCATCCAGTTCCGCGTAGCTCACATCCCGGCCGTCGCCGCACAGCGCGGTACCGGTGGGGTTGCGCCGGGCCGCCTCGGCCAGGAACTCCGCCAGGGTGCGGGCGGCGACGAAGGGCGTGGGGCGGGCGTCGAGCAGGGCCGCGTGTTCGGCCGGCGACAGCAGGTCGATATCGCCGACGGCGCGCTGCGGTTCGGCGACGGCCGCACCGATCACCCGGCCCAGCCGCCGCAGCAGGCCCGCCGCGGTGGCCGGGTCGTACAGATCGGTGGCGTAGGTGAGTTCGAGCGGCAGATGCCCGTCGGCGTCGAGTTCGTCCGACACGGTGAACTGCAGGTCGAATTTGGCCACGGGGCGGTCGAATTCGACCGGTTCGAGGATCAGTCCGGGCACGGCATGGGTCTGCGAGCCGAGGTTGAGATAGCTCAGCGACACCGTGAACAGTGGGTTGCGGTCGGCCGTGCGCGTCACGCCCAGGGCGTCGACCACGCGATCGAAAGGCAGTGCCGCATGGGCGAATGCGGCCAGATCGACGGCCCGCGTGTGGTCGAGTACCGCATCGAAGCTGTCGGCGTTCCGGGGCCTCGTCCGCAACGTCAGGGTGTTGACGAACATGCCGACCAGCTCGTCCAGTGCGCTGGCGCCGCGCCCGGCGACGGGGGTGCCGACGGCGACGTCGTCACCGCCGGACAGCCGACCCAGCAGCACCGACAGGGCGGCGTGCCAGACCATGAACGGGGTCGCGCCGTGCGCCTTGGCGAGGCGGTGGACCGCACCGGCGACGGTGCCGTCGATGCGACCGCGCACGACCGCACCACGGCGCGAGGCCACGGGCGGGCGCGGCCGATCGACGGGCAGGGCGAGCTCGTCCGGCAGATCCGCCAGCGTGCGGGTCCAGAAGTCCAGGTGTTCGGCCTCGGCGGCGACCAGCGACTCCTGTTGCCACAGTGCGTAATCCGCATACTGCACGGGCAATTCGGGCCAGTTCGGCGCGGTCCGGGCGCGGCGAGCCAGATAGGCGGCGATCAGATCCCGCAGCAGCGGATTCAGCGAATAGCCGTCGGCGGCGATGTGATGGACGACCACCACGAAGACGTGACTGGTCTCGGATTCCCGGATGAGCAGGGCCCGCACCGGCGGTGCGGCGGTCACGTCGAAACCGCGTCCGGCGAAGTCTGCGATCGGCTGCGCCGCGGCGCCGGCGCGGGTCTCGAATTCGATGGGCGCCTGGCCGGGTGGCAGGACCACCTGGCAGCCCGCGCCCTCGGCGTCGAGCGGATAGTAGGTGCGCAGCGCCTCGTGGCGGGTGACCACATCGGTGAAGGCGGCGTGCATGGTCGCCTCGTCGAGATCGCCGAGGATGCGGACCGCGACCGCGATGTTGTCGGCCGCCGAATCCGGGGCCAGGCGGTTGAGGAACCACATGCCCTGCTGCACCGGCGCCAGCGGAACGACGTCGGGGCGTTCGGCGGCGACCGGGCCGAGCAGATCGGTTGCGGCGCCGTCGGTGTCGGCGATCATGGCGGCGGCCAGACCGGCGACGGTCGGGTGTTCGAACAGCATCCGGACCGGAATGCGGCGGCCGTGACGCTCGCCCAGCCGGGCGAGTACCCGGGTCGCGACGAGCGAATTGCCGCCGAGGGCGAAGAAATCGTCGTCGGCGCCGGCCCGTTCGATGCCGAGTACCTGCGCGAAGGTCTCGGCGACCAGCCGCTCGGCGGGCGTGCTCGGCTCACGGTAATGGTCACCGCCGAAGACCGCCGCGACCCGCGGATCACCGGCATCGGGCAGTGCGCCCCGATCGAGCTTGCCGGAGGCGTTGAGCGGGAACGCGTCCAGGGCGACCACGGCCGAGGGGACCATATATCCGGGCAGTTGAGCGACGGCGGCGGCGCGCGCCCGGTCACCGATGCCGGGGTCGGCGGATCCGCCGACCGGGGTGACGAAACCGATGAGGTGGTCGCCACCCGGAGCCGCCACGATCCGCACGGCCGCCGCGGCGACACCGGGCACCGCCGCGAGCACCGCCTCGATCTCACCGAGTTCGATGCGCTGGCCGCGGAATTTCACCTGGAAGTCGGTGCGGCCGAGGTAGATCAGCTCGGGTGTGTCACCGCTGGCGTCCCAGCGCACCAGATCGCCGGTGCGGTACATGCGGGAACCGGTCTCGGGAGCGCCCCCGGCAGGGCCCTCGGGAGCGCCCCCATCGGACCCAGCGAACGGGTCGGCCACGAATCGGTCGGCGGTGAGGTCGGCGCGGCCGTAGTAGCCGCGCGCCAACTGGGTGCCGGCCAGGTACAACTCGCCCGCGACGCCGGGTGGGGTCGGCTGCAGCCGGGAATCCAGCACGTAGACGCGGCTGTTCCATTCGGGCCGGCCGATCGGCAGGGCCGGGCGGTCGGTCACGCCGGTGACATCGCGGTAGGTGATGGAGACGGCCGCCTCGGTGGGCCCGTACAGGTTGTGCAGCCGCGCCGGGCTGATCGCACCGAACGCCCGCACCGTCTCGGCGGGCAGCGCCTCACCGATGACGAACACCTGCCGCAGCGACCGCACCTGCGCCGGAGCGGCCTGGGCGGCGAAGACGCTGAGCATCGAGGGCACGAAATCGGTGACGGTGACGCCGTATTCGGCGATGGTGTCGGCGAGATAGCCCGGATCGCGGTGGCCGTCCGGGGCTGCGAGCACCAGGGTGGCGCCGATCCGCAACGGCAGGAAGTAGCCCCACAGCGAGACGTCGAAGGTGGTCGCGGTCTTCTGCAGGTACACGTCCGCGGCGGTGAGCCGGTATTCGGCCTGCATCCACGTCATCTGATTGACGATCGCGGCGTGGGTAACGGTGACGCCCTTGGGCTTTCCGGTGGAACCGGAGGTGAAGAGCACGTAGGCCGGATGGTGCGCGTACATCGGGCTGTGGCGTTCGTTCACCGCGATCGGATCGTCGCGGTAGGCGTCGAGCGCGACGGTATCGAGCGCGACGGTCGGGCCCTCGAAGTCCACCTCGGCGCCGGTGGTGGTGAGCAGCACCGTGGGCCGGGCCGTATCCAGGATGTGCGCGATGCGCTGGGCCGGATGGTCGGGATCGATCGGGACGTACGCACCGCCGGCCTTGAGCACGGCGTACATCGCCACCACCAACGCCGGTGAGCGCCGGATCGACAGGGCGACCAGCGATTCCGGGCCGACCCCGGCGGCGATGAGGTGGCGCGCGAGGCGGTTGCTCCGGCTGTCGAGTTCACCGTAGGTGAGGACGGTCGGCGCCGAGCCGTCGTCCGGGACGTAGCGCACGGCGGGCAGCTGCGGCGCGGTCGCGGCCTGCGCTTCGAATTCGTCGAGCAGCAGCTCCGCCCCGAAACCGATATGCGCCGAGTCGTTCCACTCGGTGAGTACGCGCTCGCGCTCACCGGCGGCGAACAGGTCGATATCGCCGACGACGCGTCGCGGATCGGCGACAACCGATTCGATCACCCGCAGGAACCGCGCGGCCAGGCTCTCGACCGTCGCGGCATCGAAGAGTTCTGTCGCATAGGTGAACCCGATCTCGCGTTCTGTGACGGTGACCTGCAGGTCGAACGGATTCACCGCGGTGTCGAGGCGCACCTCACCGACGCTCAGCTCACCCAGCTCGACGGTCACCGGGTTCAGGTTCTGGAAGAACAACGCCACCTGGAACAGCGGATGGTGGGCTTGCGAACGCGGCGGGTCGAGCACCTCGACGAGGCGCTCGAACGGGATGTCGGCGTGGGCGAACGCGGCGAGATCACCCTCGCGCACCTGCCGCAGCACGGCCGAGAACGGCTGGGCCGGCTGGATCTCGGCGCGCAGTACGAGGGTGTTGACGAACATGCCGACCAGATCGTCGAGGACCGCCGCACCGCGCCCGGCGACCGGTGCGCCGATGGCGATATCGCCGGTGCCCGACATCCGGGCGAGCAGTACTGCCAGCGCGGCGTGCACCACCATGAACGGCGTGCTCTCGTAGCGCCCGGCCAGTTCGTCCACGCCGGTTCGCAGTCGCGCGTCGAAGTCGACGGTGACCGTGGCGGCGGTATGACCGGCGACCGCCGGGCGCGGCCGGTCCGTGGGCAGGTCCAGCCGGGCCGGGAGTCCGCGCAACCGATCGCGCCAGAACTGCAGTTGGCGCGCGGCCGAGGACCCCGGATCGGATTCCGCGCCGAGCACCTCGCGCTGCCACAGCGCGTAGTCGGCGTACTGGATCGCCAGCTCGTGCCACTGCGGGGTGGTGCCGGTGCTGCGGGCCGCGTACGCCGTGGCGATATCGCGAGCCAGCGGTCCCATCGAGAAGCCGTCCGCGGCGATGTGGTGGACGACGAGGACCAGAATATGTTCGGGCGCACTGCTTTCCGACCGCACGGGCAGCAGGGCCACGCGCAGCGGAACCTCGGTGGTCACATCGAACGGTTCGGCGATGAATGTGCCGATCGCCGTGGCGATGTCGTCCCCGTGCAGCCGCGACAGCACCGGTACGTGGTCGGCGGGCCGGATCTGCTGATAGCCGATGCCGCCGATGTCCGGATACACCGTGCGCAGCGGTTCGTGCCGCGCGACGATGTCGGCGAGCGCGGATTCCAGGGCCGCCGTATCGAGCGCACCGGTGAGGCGCAGCGCGACGGGGATGTTGTGCACGCTCTGCCCGGGGTCGAACCGGTTGAGGAACCACATGCGCTGCTGCGCGGGCGAGAGCGGCACCAGATCCGGACGCGGGCGCGCGATCAGCGGCACGGCGGCGCCGCGGCCCGCGAATTCCGCGGCGCGGGCGGCCAATTCACCGACGGCCGGAGCGTCGAAGATCAGGCGCACCGGCAGTTCGGCATCGAGTTCGGCGCCCAGCCGGGCGGCGACCCGGGTGGCGGTCAGCGAATTGCCGCCGAGGGCGAAGAAGTCGTCGTCGAGTCCGACGCGGTCCAGCCCGAGCAGTTCCGCGTAGACCGCGGCGACGGCGAGTTCGGCCCGCGTACCGGGAGCGCGGAAGACACGTGCCCGGAAAACGGGTTCCGGCAATGCTTTCCGGTCCAATTTGCCCGACGCGTTGAGTGGCAGCGCGTCCATGACCATGATCACCGCGGGGACCATGTATTCGGGCAGCCGCCGGGCACAGTCGGCACGCAGCCGGTCGGCGTCGAGGTCACGGCCGGATGCGGCGACCACGTAGGCGACGATCCGATCGCCGGTGTCGCGGTCGTCGCGCACCACCGCCACGGCCTGGGCGACGCCCTCGGATTCGCGCAGGGCACTTTCTATTTCGCCGAGTTCGATGCGCAGGCCACGCACCTTCACCTGGAAATCGGCGCGGCCCACGTATTCCAGTTCGCCGGTGGCCTGCCAGCGCGCGATATCGCCGGTGCGATACATGCGTTCGCCGGCGCGGAACGGGTCGGCGACGAAGCGGTCGGCGGTCAGGCCGGACCGGGCGATATACCCCTCGGCCAATTGCGTTCCGGCGAGGTACAACTCACCCGCCACGCCGACGGGTACCGGTCGCAGCGTCGAATCGAGCACGTAGACACGGGTATTGGCCACCGGACGGCCGATCGGCACCGTCACGGTATCGGCTTCGCTCACCTCGTGGAAGGTGACATCCACCGCGGCCTCGGTCGGACCGTACAAGTTGTGCAGCGGCGCACCACCCAACTCGCGCCAGCGCACGGCCGTATCCACCGCCAGCGCCTCACCCGAAGTGAACACGCGGCGCAGGTTCGCGGGAGCCATCGCGGAGGTATCGGCCAGTGCGTCGACGAAAACATCCAGCATCGAGGGCACGAAGTGCGCGGTCGTGATCGTTTCCGCACTCATCAAGTGCGCGAGGTAGGCGGGGTCGCGGTGCCCGTCCGGACGCGCCACCACCAACCGCGCACCCACCTGCAACGGCCAGAAGAACTCCCACACCGACACATCGAACGTCGCCGGAGTCTTCTGCAACACCACATCATCCGAACCCAACCCGTACTCGGACTGCATCCACACCAGACGATTCACGATCGCCCCGTGACTCACCGCCACACCCTTCGGACGACCCGTCGAACCCGACGTGAAAATCACATACGCCACATGCTCCGGCCGCAGCCTGCCCCGCCGATCCACAGTCGTCAGGGGACCGTCGGCATAGCCGGACACGTCCAGCCGATCGAGGTCGAGCACGGGCGGCGCCGACTCCGCCCGCACCGGCACATCGGTGGTGGCGAGCACACAGGCCGGTCGCGCGGTCTCCAGGACGTAGCGGATGCGTTCGGCGGGATGGTCGGGGTCCAGCGGCACGTATCCGGCTCCCGCGGCGACGGTCGCGTACATACCGACCACGAGTTCCAGCGAACGGCGCATATGCAGCGCCACCAGGGATCCGGGGCCCACCCCCTCCGCGATCAGGTGGCGGGCGAGCCGGTTCACGCGAGCGCCGAATTCGGCATAGGTCAGCGTCGTCTCCGCGTAGGTGATCGCGGGGGCCTTCGGCGTGCGCGCGGCCTGGACGTCGAACAGCACGGGAAGTGTTGCGGTGCGGTCGATTTCGACTGTGGTCGCATTCCAGATGTCGAGGACCTGCAACCGTTCGGACAGTTCCAGCAGGTCGATGTCCCGGATGCGGACGTCGGGGTCCGCGGTCACCGCGGTGAGCACGCGCAGCAGCCGGCGCCCGAAGGCGGATACCGTCGACGCGTCGAACAGATCGGTGGCGTATCGCAGCACCGCCTGCAGTTCTCGCCCCTGCGGACCGTCGACCTCGGCCAGCGACAGCGCGAGATCGAATTGCGCCACCGGGTTGGCGAGCGGGTAATCCGTCACCTCCAGCCCGGGCAGCCGCAGGTCGGTGCCGGAGCGCTGCTCGAACGACAGCAACACCTGCACGATCGGCGCATACGCCTGGGAGCGTTCGGGATTCACCTCTTCGACCAGCCGGTCGAACGGCAGGTCGGCGTGCGCGAATGCCCGCACGTCGGCGTCTCGGACCCGGGTGAGCAGCTCGGCGAACCGCTCATGGGCGCCGATCCGGGTGCGCAGCACCAGCGTGTTGACGAACATGCCGACCAGATCGTCGAGTGCCTGCACCGATCGGCCCGCGACCGGGGTGCCGATGGCCAGGTCGTCGGTGCCGGACAGGGTGGCGAGCAGGGTGGCGTAGGCCGCGTGCAGCACCATGAAGGTCGACACGCCCGCGCGGCGGGCCATGGTCTCGACAGCGGCGGTCAGCTCGGCCGGAATGCGGAATTCGATCGCCGCACCCGCGCCCGACGCCACCGCCGGCCGCGGCCGATCGCCGGGCAGGTCGACGACGGCGGGCAGGTCGGCCAGCTCGGTGCGCCAGAAGTCGATCTGGCGGGACAGGCGGGATTCGGGATCGTCGGCGCGCCCCAGCACGGCGTGCTGCCACAGCGCGAAATCGGCGTACTGCACCGGCAGCGGCTGCCAGTCGGGGACCGCCGCGGCACGGCGCGCGGCGTAGGCGGTCACCAGGTCGCGGGCCAGCGGCGCGGTGGAGATGCCGTCGGCCGCGATGTGGTGCACGACCACGAGCAGGATGTGTTCGTCCGGCGCGACCCGGAAAGCGCTGATGCGCAACGGATGTTCGTGCCGCAGGTCGAAGCCGCGCGCCGCCGCCGCGGCGAGTTCGGCGTCCACCTCACCGGTGTTCACGGCGTGCAGTGTGAGCGCGGTCGCGGCGCAGTCCTCGACCGCGCGAATGTGCTGGCGCGGGCCCTCGGCGTCCTCGGGGAAGGTGGTGCGCAGCGATTCGTGCCGCGTCAACACATCGGCGACCGCCTCGGAGAGGGCGAATTCGTCCAGATCACCGCGCAGGCGCAACGCGAACGGGATGTTGTACATCGCCGAATCCGGTTCGATGCGGTTCAACAACCAGATACGAGTTTGCGCCAGCGACAACGGAATTCGATCCGGACGCGGCCCCGCCGTCAGGGCCGGGACGGTCGCGTCGGGTGCGTCCCGGACGAGGCGGGCCAGCAGGGCGGCGGTGGGTGCGCCGAAGATTTCCGCGACGTTGAGATCGCATCCCAGGGCGGCATTGACCCGCGCGACCACACGCATGGCGAGCAGGGAGTTACCGCCGGCGGCGAAGAAGTCGTCGTCGGCGCCGAAGGGTCCGGCACCCGGCGAATCGAGGCCCAGCAATTCGGCCATCACGGCGGCGACCACGGCCTCGGCCCCTTCGGCCGGGGCGCGGTAGCCGGACTTCTCCCCGGGATCGACGGCCGGCAAGGCGGCGCGGTCGAGCTTGCCGGAGGAATTGACCGGCAGGTGCGCCAGCACCGTGACGCCGGCCGGGACCATATATGCGGGCAGGGCGACGCCCGCGGCGGTCAGCACGGCGCCGGAATCGACGGCAGCGCCCGCGGCGGGCACGACATAGGCGTGCAGCCGCGCCCGCTCCCCCGCTCCAGCGACCACCACGGCCGCCTGGGCGATGTCGGCCTGCGCGGTCAGCGCGGCCTCGATCTCACCGAGTTCGATGCGCAGACCGCGCAGCTTCACCTGGAAGTCGTTGCGGCCCAGATATTCCAGTTCACCGGTGCGGTTCCAGCGCACCAGGTCGCCGGTGCGATACATCCGGGCTCCGGCCGGGGCACGACCGGCGGGCCCGGAGGCGGTAGCGGAGCGTGACCCCGCAGGGCCCTCGGGAGTGGCCCCGTCGGATACAGCGAACGGGTCGGCGACGAAGCGGTCGGCGGTCAGTTCGCAGCGGCCGACATAACCGCGCGCGAGCTGATCGCCCGCCAGATAGAGCTCGCCGGTGACGCCGACGGGTACCGGTCGCAGCGTCGAATCGAGCACGTAGACACGGGTATTGGCCACCGGACGGCCGATCGGTACCGTCACGGTATCGGCTTCGCTCACCTCGTGGAAGGTGACATCCACCGCGGCCTCGGTCGGACCGTACAAGTTGTGCAGCGGCGCACCACCCAGCTCGCGCCAGCGCACGGCCGTATCCACCGCCAACGCCTCACCCGAAGTGAACACGCGACGCAACGACGCCGGCGCCGTCGCCACCGAGCCGGCGAAGACGGCCAGCATCGACGGGACGAAATGCGCCGTCGTCACCGCCTCCTCGTCCATCAACCGCGCGAGGTAGGCCGGATCGCGGTGCCCGTCCGGACGCGCCACCACCAACCGCGCACCCACCTGCAACGGCCAGAAGAACTCCCATACCGACACATCGAACGTCGCCGGAGTCTTCTGCAACACCACATCATCCACACCGAGTCCGTACTCGGACTGCATCCACACCAGACGATTCACGATCGCCCCGTGACTCACCGCCACACCCTTCGGACGACCCGTCGAACCCGACGTGAAAATCACATACGCCACATGCTCCGACCGCAGCGGCGACACCCGGTCGGCATCGGTCACCGCGTCGTCGGCACAGCCGGTCAGGTCCAGCCGGTCCAGCCGCACCACGTCCACGCCGGCCGGTAGGACGGAATCGCCGGTCGTGGTCAGCACACAGGCGGGCCGCGCGGTGTCGAGGACGTAGCGCACGCGGTCGACGGGATGGTCGGGATCCAGCGGCACGTAGGCCGCCCCGGCCGCGACGATCGCGTGAATGGCGACGACCAACTCCAGCGATCGCGGAATACGCACGGCCACAGTCGTTTCCGGACCGACGCCGCGGGCGATGAGGTAGCGCGCCAGCCGGTGCACCCGCCGGTCGAATTCCCGATAGGACAGGCTGGTGCCCTCGAAGGTCACCGCCTGCGCTGCCGGGCGCTGCGGCCGGGCGGCGAGAAGTTCGGGCAGGGTGCGCGGTTCGACCGGGTAACCGGTGGCGTTGTGCCCGCCGATCAGCAGGTCGCGTTCGGCCGGCGACATCAGTTCGACGTCGGCGACCCGGGTGGTGCCCTCGGCCGTCATCGCCGCCACGATGCGTTCGAATCCGTCGAGCAGCGCCGCGACGGTCTCCGGGTCGAACAGGTCGGCGGCATAGTGCACGTGCAGATCGATACCCGCGGCCGTACCGTCCGCGGCGTAGGTCTCGTTCGCGGTCCAGTGCTGGTCGACCTGGATGGGCGCCGCCGCCGGCTCGACCGCCGCGATCTCCAGGCCCTCGAGCCGCAGCTGCGCGCGGGTCTGGTTCTGCAGTGTCAACGACACCTGGTACAGCGGCGAATGTGCCCGGGAGCGAGTCGGATTGAGGGTTTCGACGAGCTGTTCGAACGGCACCGTCGCATGGTCGAAGGCGGCGAGGTCGACGGCCCGCACATGGTCCAGATGTTCGACGAGGCTGTCCTCGCCGTGCACCGGGGTGCGCAGTACCAGCGTGTTGACGAACATGCCGACCAGATCGTCGAGCGCCTGATCACCACGGCCGGCGACCGGAGCGCCGATCACGATGTCGTCGCTGCCGCCGAAGCGGGCCAGCAGTACCGACAGGGCGGCGTGCAGCACCATGAACGGTGTCGCCCGGTGTGCCGCCGCCAGGTCGTGGACGCGCTGATGCAGTGCGGCATTCAGCCGTGCGGTGCGGGCGCCGCCGCGCTGGGAGGCGATCGCCGGGCGCGGTCGGTCGGTCGGCAGCGCGGACAGCTCCGGCGCGCCGGACAATTGCGCACGCCAGAATTCCAGCTGCCGAGCGGATTCCGATTCGGGGTCGGTGACCGCACCGAGGGTGCGCTGCTGCCACAGGGCGTAATCGGCGTACTGGATCGGCAGCGGCGACCACTGCGGCGCGGCCCCCGCGGTGCGGGCCTGATAGGCGACGGCGAGGTCCCGGGTCAGCGGGGCGAAGGACCAGCCGTCTGCCGCGATGTGATGGACGACGAACAGCAGGACATGGGTCTGTTCGGCGCGTTCGGCGTCGGGCGCGCGGCGCACCCGCAACAGCCGGATGCGCACGGGAACCTCGTCCGCGACGTCGAAACGACTGTGCGCCAAGCTTTCCGCCATGGCGGCGACCTCGGTGGCATCGACATCGGTGAGCGCGAGATCCGGTACGGCGGCGGGTACGACGCATTGGGTCGCCACTCCGTCCCGCTCGGGGTAGCGGGTACGCAGGGTTTCGTGCCGCTCCACCACATCGGCGATCGCGGCGCGCAACGCGGCGATGTGCAGATTGCCGGTGAGCCGCAGTGCGAACGCGATGTTGTAGCTGCCGCCGCCGGTGTCCAGGCGGTTGAGCATCCACATGCGCTGCTGGGCGATCGACAGCGGGACGATTTCCGGGCGCGGATCGACGGCGATCGGCCCGTCGGCACCGGAACCCTTGTCCGACAGCGTGATCCGGGTGGCCAGCGCCCGCACGGTCGGTGCGTCGAAGACCGCGCGGACCGGCACCGCGTCGGCGGTGGCCTTGTTCAGGCGGGCGGCGAGCTGCGTGGCGATGAGCGAGTTGCCGCCCAGGGCGAAGAAGTCGTCGTCCGCACCCACCTGTTCGACACCGAGCAGGGCGGCGAAGGTGCCGGCGACCAGCACCTCGGCCGCACCGACCGGTGCGCGGTACCGGGTGGGCGCCAACACCGGCGCGGGCAGCGCCTTGCGGTCCAGCTTGCCGACCGGAGTCAGCGGAATCTTGTCGAGGACTACCAGCGCGGCGGGCACCATATGCGAGGGCAACCGGCGGGCCGCGAAATCGGTGAGATCGACGGGATCGACCGCACGTCCCGGCTTCGGCAGGACATAGGACACCAGCATGGTGCCGCGAGTGTCATGGTCGCGTCCCAGGGTGGTCGCGTAGTCGACGTCGGGGTGGGCGCCGAGCACCGCGTCGATCTCGCCGAGTTCGACGCGGAAGCCGCGGATCTTCACCTGGAAATCCGAGCGCCCGACGTACTCCAGTTCCCATTCCGGCTGTGCCTGGCGCACCGTCGGCGCGACGGCCCGCCAGCGCACGACATCGCCGGTGCGATACATCCGGCTGCCCGGCCTACCCCACGGGTTCGGCACGAAGCGTTCGGCGGTCGCTCCCGCTCGGTTGCGGTAGCCCCGGGCCAGGCCACCGCCCGCGAGATACAGCTCACCGGCCACACCGGGCGCCACGGGCCGCAGTCGCCGGTCCAGCACCAGCGCCGACATACCGTGCACCGGAGTGCCGATGGTGACCGGTTGTCCGGCGGTCAGCCGCGCGTACGAGGAGATGATGGTGGTTTCGGTGGGACCGTAGCCGTTGAAATAGCGGCGGCCGGGCTCCCAGGCCGCCAGCAGTTCGTCGGTGGTCACATCGCCGCCGACCGAAAGTACTTGTAGCTGAGGCTGTTCCGCCGCGTCCAGGGTGCCCAGCACGGCGGGGGTGATGATCGCGTGCGTCACGGCTTCCGTGCGCAGCAGCGTGCCCAGTTCGGGGCCGCCGATGATGCGCGCCGGCACGACCACCAGCGTCGCGCCGGTGGCGAAGGCGCAGATCCATTCCAGGACCGACGGGTCGAAGCTCGGCGAGCAGATGTGCAGCATGTGGTGTTCGGGCCGCAACCCGTACCGTTCGATCGCGTACTGGGCCAGCCCGCCCAGGCCCGCGTGCGTCACGGTGACGCCCTTGGGCCTGCCCGTCGAGCCCGATGTGTAGATCACGTACGCCGGATGCGACATCCGCAGCGTGGCGATCCGGTCGGCGTCGCCGATCGGATCGGCGGGCAGGGCGGCGAGTTCGGCCTCGGTCGCGGGCGCGTCGAGGACCAGCCAGCGCACGTCCTCGGGGAGGGCGTCGGCGTAGGCGGCGACCGTGATGCCGACCCGGGCCGCCGAGTCGGTGACCATGTACCGCACCCGTTCCGCGGGATAGGTGGGGTCGACCGGGACGTGGGCGCCGCCGGCCTTGGCCACCGCGACGGCCGCGGCGACCATCTCGAACGACCGCGGAAGTGCCACGGCCACCAGGTGTTCCGGGCCGACGCCGGCCGCGATCAGCCGGCGGGCCAGCCTGGAGGAGTAGTCGTCGAGGTCGCCGTAGGTGATCGACCGTCCCTCGTAGCGCACCGCGATCCGGTCGCGGCCCAGGCTCAGTCCGGCGGTCAGCAGTTCCGGCAGCAGCGCGGTCGCCATCGCCTCGTCGGGGCGCACCCGGGTCAGCCGGACGTATTCGTCGGCGCTGAGCAGCGACATGTCACCGACCGCGGCCTCGGGCTCGGCGACCAGCTGCCGCAGCAGTCCGAGGAAACGGCTCGCGAAACCCTCGATCGTGGCGTGGTCGAAAAGGTCTCGGGCATAAGCGAACTCCGCGGCCATGCCGTCGGGAGTCTCGCGGATGTTCAGGGCCAGATCGAATTTCGCGGTATCGGCGGCCTGCTCGACCGTTCCGGCCCGCAACCCCGGCAGCTCCAGCTCGCCGGTGGGCAGATTCTCGAAGGCCAGCGCCACCTGGAACAGCGGATGCCGCGCGGTCGACCGTTCCGGATCGAGCAGTTCCACCAGACGCTCGAACGGCAGGTCGGCGTGCGCGAAGGCACGCAGGTCGGCGTCGCGGGTGCGATCCAGGAGTTCGGTGAAGCTCGCGCCGCCGGGCACCGCGGTCCGCAACACCACGGTGTTGACGAACATGCCGATCAGATCGTCGAGTTCGCGCTCGCCGCGCCCGGCGATCGGCGAGCCGATCGCCACATCGTCGGTGCCGGCCATGCGGGCCACGAAGATCGCCAGCGCGGTGTGCACGGCCATGAAGGTGGTGGCCTGTCGCCGCTGGGCGAGTTCGCGCAGCGCGTCGCGGATATCGCCGCCGACGGCGAAACGCACCCGGCCCCCGGCGTAGGAGGGGCGCATCGGGCGCGGCCGGTCGGTGGGCAGGTTCAGCTCGTCGGCCAGTCCGGCGAGGGTCGCGCGCCAGTAGGCCGCCTGGGCGCTGAGGACACTGTCCGGATCGGATTCCGAGCCCAGCACCGCGTGCTGCCAGATGCTGAAGTCGGCGTACTGCACGGGCAGCGGCTCCCACTGCGGTGCGGTTCCGGCCGCGCGGTGGGCGTAGGCGGTCATGAGGTCGCGGGTCAGCGGGGCGATCGACCAGCCGTCGGCCGCGATGTGGTGCGCCACGAAGACGAGGATGTGCTCGGGCTCGACGTTTTCGGAGACGGCAGCGCCGCTGTCACCGAAGTCTTTGCGCAGCAATGCGATTCGCAGTGGTGGTGCGGTGGTCACGTCGAAGCCTCGCGCCGTGAGCTCCGCGATCCGGCCCGCGATCTCCGTCGCCGGGACGCCGACCGGCGTCAGGTCCACGCGCACGTCGGCGGCGAACAGCACCTCCTGGGCGGGACCGTCCTCGTATTCGGGATAGCGGGTGCGCAGGGTCTCGTGGCGTTCCACCACATCCGCGACGGCGGCGGCCAGCGCCGCGACGTCCAGTGCCCCGCTCAGCCGCACCGCGACCGGAATGTTGTGAACACCCGAGTCGGGATCGAACCGGTTGAGGAACCACATCCGCTGCTGCGCCGGCGAGAGCGGAATGCGCTGCGGCCGTGCTTGTTTCACCAGTGCCGGCCGCGGGCGCTCGGCCACCTCGCCGCCGGCGGCGGCCGCGAACGCGGCCACGGTCGAGGCCTCGAACAGGGTGCGCACCGGCACCCGGGCATCCACGATCCGGCCGACGCGGGCACTGACCTGGGTGGCGTCGAGCGAGCTGCCGCCGAGGGCGAAGAAGTCGTCGTCGCGGCCGACCCGCTCCAGCCCGAGGACGTCGGCGAACACCTCGGCCACCCGCTCCTCCAGCGGAGTGCGCGGAGCATCGAATTCCGCGGCGGCCAGTACGGGCAGCGGTAAAGCCGCGCGATCCAATTTGCCGCTGCTGTTGAGCGGGAATTCCGCCAGTTCGACGACGGCGGTGGGGATCATGTACGCGGGCAGCACCGCGCCGAGCCCCTCCCGCACGGCCCGCACATCGAGTTCGGCGCCCGGCGTGCGGATCACGTATCCGGCGAGGTAGTCGCCGCTCTCGCCGGTGACCAGGCGCACCGCGGCCTGGCCCACCCCCGGTGCGGCCAGCAGCGCGGTCTCGATCTCCGGCAGTTCGATGCGCTGGCCGCGGAATTTCACCTGGAAGTCGATGCGGCCCAGATAGTCGAGCTCGCCCTCGGGAGTCCAGCGCACCAGATCGCCGGTGCGATACATCCGTTCGCCGCCGAAACCGAAAGGATTGGCGACGAAGCGGTCCGCGGTCAGATCGGCGCGCCCGCAGTAGCCACGGGCGAGCTGAGAACCGGCCAGGTACAGCTCGCCCGGCACGCCGATCGGCACCGGATGCAGCCGGGAGTCCAGCACGAAGACCTGGGAATTCCATTCCGGCTCGCCGATCGGCACACTGCGCACATCGTCGGCGGTGACCTCGTGGCAGGTGATCGACACCGCCGCCTCGGTCGGGCCGTACATATTGTGCAGGGCGCCGCCGCACTTCTCGGCGAACAGCGCCGCGGTTTCCGCGGGCAGCGCCTCACCGACCACGAAGGCCGCGCGCAGGGTGGTGAGTTCGTCCGCCTCGGCGTGGTTGAGGAAGACGGTGAGCATCGAGGGGACGAAGTCGGTCAGCGTCACTCGCTGCGCGGCAATGGTTTCGGCGAGATAGCGGGCGTCGCGGTGACCGTCGGGGGTGGCCACGATCAGGGTGGCGCCCGCGCGCAGCGGAAGGAAATAGCCCCACAGCGAGACGTCGAAGGTGGTCGCGGTCTTCTGCAGGTAGATGTCGGCGGCGCGCACCCCGTACTCGGCATGCATCCATTCGAGCTGATTGGCGATGGCGCGATGGCTGACCGCGACACCCTTGGGCCGCCCGGTCGAGCCGGAGGTGAACAGCACGTAGGCCGGATGGTCCGGATGTAGCGTGCCGTTGCGCTCCCGGTCGCCGATCTTGGCCGCGGAGTAGTGGCTGACGTCCAGCTCGTCGAGGTGGTGCACGGCAACCGTATCGGCGGTCGCCGGCGGTAGTGCGAAGCCGGCGGCCCGCGTGGTCAGCACGGTGTGCGGTCGCGCGGTGGCGATGATGTGGCCGATGCGCTCGGCCGGATGGGACGGGTCGACCGGAACGTAGGCGCCGCCCGCGTACAGCACCGCGTACATGCCGAGCACCAGTTCGATCGATCGCGGCATGGCCAGGACCACCAGCGTCTCCGGACCGACGCCGGATGCGATCAGCTTGCGCGCGAGCCGGCTCACCCGCTCCGACATCTCACCGTAGGTGAGCTCGGTGCCCTCGAACACGAGTGCGCGGTTGTCCGGCGTGCGGCGCGACTGCCGATCGAAACCCTCATGCAGGAAGTGGTCGAACACCTTGTGGCCGCTGGCATTCCAGCTGGAGGTCACATAGTCGAGTTCGCCGGCGTCGAGCAGTTCCAGATCGCCGACCGGCAGCTGCGGGTCGGCGGTGGCGCCGCCGAGCAGGCGCAGGAATTTCGCGGCGAATTCCTCGACCGTGGGCGCGTCGAAAAGGTCGGTGGCGTAGGTGAATTCGGCGCGGTATCCGCCGTCGGCGGCGGGCGGGGTGGAAATGGTGAGCTGGAGGTCGAATTTCGCGAAGCCCGGATCGAAATCCACGAGCTCGCAGTCGAGACCCGGCAGTTCCGGCGCGCCGACTCCGATGTTCTGCATGAACAGGCCGACCTGGAACAGCGGATGCCGTGCCTGCGAACGCGCCGGATTCAGCACCTCCACCAGGCGTTCGAACGGAATCTCGGCATGGGCGAAGGCATCGAGGTCGACCGCGCGGGTGCGGCGGACCAGGTCGGCGAAATCGGCATCGCCGGACACCCGGGTCCGCAGGACCAGGGTGTTGACGAACATGCCGACCAGATCGTCGAGTGCGCGCTCGCCGCGGCCCGCGACGGGCGTGCCGATCGCGATATCGCTCGTCCCGGACAACCGGGCGAGCAGCAGCGACAGCGCCGCGTGCAGCACCATGAACGGCGTGGCCCGCAGCTGCTCGGCCAACTCGTCGATCGCCGCGCGCAGGCCGGCGTCGATGGTGAATTCGACGGTCGCGCCCCGGTACGAGGCCGCGGCGGGGCGCGGCCGATCGGCGGGCAGATCCAATTGCGCCGGGAGCTCGGCCAATTCGCGCTGCCAGAAGCTCAGCTGCCGGGCCGCCTCGGAGTCCGGATCGGTGTCGTCGCCGAGCACTCGCTGCTGCCACAGCGTGTAGTCGGCATAGTGCAGCGGCAGCGGCGTCCAGTTCGGGGCGGTGCCGCGGCTGCGGGCGGTGTAGGCCTGGATCAGGTCGCGCAGCAGCGGTCCCATCGACACCCCGTCGGCGGCGATGTGATGGACCACCAGCACCAGGGTGTGATCGTCGGCGCCGGTACGCAGCAACCGGACCCGTACCGGAATCTCGGCGGCGACGTCGAAACCGGTGGCGGCGACCTCGCGCACCGCGGCGACCAGATCGGCCTCGGCGACCTCGACCGGCGTCAGGTCCGGCTCGGCGACGGGCCGGACGACCTGCACGGCCCCCGCGGCGGTCTGCGGGTACACCGTGCGCAGCACCTCGTGGCGCGCGGTCACGTCGGCGACGGCCGCACGCAATGCCGCCGTGTCCAACCGGCCCCGCAGGCGCAGCGCGACCGGAATGTTGTCCACCGCGGCCGCGGAATTTCCGGTGGCGTCGCTGTTGGCCAAGCGGTTCAGGAACCACATGCGGCGCTGCGCCGCCGACAGCGGGACCGCCTCCGGACGCGGACCGGCGACCAGCGGCGGCCGCACGCGGGTGGTGGTGGCCAGGGCGGCGAGGCCGGCCGGAGTGGGGCGGTCGAAGAAGTCCCGCACGTCGACCGCGATGTCCAGCGCGGCCGAGATACGCGCGATCGCGCGGGTGGCCAGCAGCGAATTGCCGCCGCGGGCGAAGAAGTCGTCGTCGGCGCCCACCGCGTCGATACCGAGCAGGTCGGCGAAGATCTCCGCGACCGCTCGCTCGCCCGGCGTCTCGGGTGCACGGAATTCGCTTGCGGCACTGCCGAATTCAGGCTCGGGCAGCGCCTTGCGGTCCAACTTGCCGTTGGCGTTGACCGGCATGCGGTCCATGCCGACGAGCAGGGTCGGCACCATGTATTCCGGCAGCCGCCGCGCGGCGTCGCCGAGAATCGCGCCGGAATCGAGCTCGCATCCGCCGGCCGTCACGACGTAGCCGATCAGGTGGTCGCCCGTGCTGTGCCGGTACAGCACCACCGCGGCCTGTGCGACCGATTCGTGCGCCAGCAGCGCCGCCTCGACCTCACCCAGTTCGATCCGCAGACCGCGCAGCTTCACCTGGAAGTCGCTGCGGCCCAGATATTCCAGTTCGCGCGGGCCGCCGTCGATCCCGCTGTTCCAGCGCACCAGATCGCCGGTGCGGTACATGCGGTCGCCCGGGGCGCCGTGCGGGCTGGCGACGAACCTCTCGGCGGTCAGGGCCGCGCGGCCGAGGTAGCCGCGGGCCAGCTGCACACCGGACAGATACAGCTCGCCCACCACACCGTCCGGGACGGGTTGCAGGTTGTCGTCCAGGACGTGCAGGTCGGTGTCGTCGGCCGCCGCGCCGATCGGAACCGAGACCGTATCGGCCGCGGTCACCTCGTGCGCGGTCACGTCGACCGCGGCCTCGGTCGGGCCGTACAGATTGTGCAGGCTCGCGCCGCTCACATCGCGGAAGGCGGCGCCGGTCGCGGCGGGTAGCGCCTCACCGGAGGCGAAGACCGCACGCAGGGAGTCGATATCGCTCGTCGCCTGCGCATCCGCGACCGCGGCGGCGAACACCGCCAGCATGGACGGCACGAAATGCGCGATGGTGATGTGCTTGGCTGCGACGGTCCGGATCAGATAGGCCGGATCGCGGTGGCCGTCCGGTGCGGCGAGCACCAGCCGGGCGCCGATCTGCAAGGGCCAGAAGAACTCCCATACCGACACGTCGAAGGTGAACGGCGTCTTCTGCAGCACCACATCCGCGGCGTGCATGCGGTAGCAGCGCTGACGCCAGCGCAGATTCGCCACGATGGCGCGGTGCGAGACCGCGACTCCCTTGGGCCGCCCGGTCGAGCCGGAGGTGAAGATGACGTAGGCGGTGTTGTCCGGGCGCGCCGGCACCACTTCCTCGGACTCCAGCACGGGAGACCGATCGCCCGTCTCCCAATCGAATTCGTCCACCCGCAGCACCGGCACACCGTCGAACGCGGGACTTCCGGCATGGGTGAGTACCACGACGGGCGCGGCGATCTCCAGCACGTACGCGATGCGATCGGCGGGATGCTCCGGGTCGATCGGCACGTAAGCGCCGCCGGCCTTGTGGATCGCGTACATGCCGATCACCAGTTCGAGCGATCGGCGCATCGACAGGCCCACCCGCGCATCCGGGCCCACACCCAGCCGGACGAGCTGCCACGCCAGCGCGTTCGCTCGTGCGTCGAGTTCGGCGTAGGTCAGCGTTCGGCCGTCGAATTCCACCGCGACCAGACCCGGCGTGCGCACCACCTGTTCGGCGAACAGCGTGGCGAGCGTATCGGCGGGAGCCAGGCCGGGTTGGAGCACGTCCGCGGCCGCGGTGAGCGCGTCGTCGAGCAGATCGGAGACGGCGGCGGCGAGCGCGCCGTCCCCCGATTCCAGCAGCGCCGGCAGCCGGCCCGAGACGACCACCTGCACCAGCGCATCGGGGGTCAGCGCGTCACCCATCGCCGCGGCCAGCGTGGTCAGCTCCGCGCCCAGCTCGGCATAGGTGAGCGCGATGTCCTCGTGGCGGACGGCGACGCGCTGCGGTTCCAGGTCGGCGACGACCTCGATCAGATACGGCAGATCCGCGATGCCGTAGGCGCCGCGCAGCGCGGGGTGCTCGGTGGACCGGACGGGTGTAACCGACTCTGCATGCGTCATCAGTGGGTTCCTTCCGTGGTGAGCACGCCCTGTGCGCGCAGATGCAGGGCCTCGAGCATCGTGGTGAGTCCGCCGGCGCCGGCGGCGAGAACGCCGGGCAGCAATCCGGCCAGCGCGACATTGATCAGCGCGTCGGGCGTGGCGCTCGCGCCCATGGCCCGGCCGACGGTGACCACCTTGTGGTGCAGTTCCGCGAATCCGATTCCACGACCGCCGAATTCGACGGCCAGCGAATCGGGTGCGGTTCCGGCGGCGGCGGCGATGAGATCGACCAGATCGCCGGGCAGCCGGGTGGACGCCGCGCGGCCGGTGCGGCGATCGCGTTCCTCGGCGGTGCGAATGTCGATCGCGCGCACGGTGATCGACGGATCCGCCGCCACCGTCCGCACGATCAGCTGTAGTCGTTCGGCGAACAATCGCACCGTGCGCTCGTCGAAGATGTCGGTGGGATAGCAGAATTGCATCCGCAACCGGTGCAGTTCACCGTCCGCGCCGAATTCCTCCAGTGCGGTCAGCTGCAGATCGAATTTCGCCTCCGGCAATGCCGGTTCGAGGGTCTCGACCCGCAGACCGGGCAGCGTGACCGTCGTGGCCGGCAGGTTCTGGAAGGTGAACAGCACCTGGAAGATCGGCGTATACGCGCTGGTACGGGTGCGGCCCAGCGCCTCCACCACCCGTTCGAACGGCACCTCGGTGCGGCCGAGCGCCGCCAGGTCGCCGTCGCGCACATTCCGCAGCAGTTCGCCGAAACTCGTCCGGGCGTCGATCTCGGTGCGCAGCGCCACGGTGTTGACGAACATGCCGACCAGATCGTCGAGTTCGCGGTCCCCGCGCCCGGCCACCGGTGCGCCGACGACGATGTCGGACTGCCCCGACAGCTTCGCCAGCAGCACCGCGAACGCGGCGTGCATCGTGGAGAACAGTGTCGTTCCGTGTGCTCGCGCGACACCGGAAAGCTGCGCGACCAGCGGCTGGTCGAAGGCGAAATCGACCGTCGCGCCGCGCATCTCACGCCGGGCGGGACGCGGGCGGTCGGTGGGCAGCGCCAGCTGCTCGGGGGCGCCGGCCAGCCGGTCGCGCCAGTAACCGAGCTGGTCGGACAGCACGCTGCCCGGGTCGGTGTCGGCGCCGAGCACGGTCCGCATCCATTCGCTGTAGTCCGCGTACTGGACGGGCAGCGGACTCCACTGGGGCGCGGCTCCGGCCAGGCGGCTGGTGTAGGCCGCGATCAGGTCGCGGGTCAGCGGCGCCATCGAGTAGCCGTCGGCACTGATGTGGTGGACCACCACGACCAGGATGTGCTCGTCGTCGGCCACCCGCAGCAGACGCACCCGCACCGGCGGGGCGGCCGTGACGTCGAAGCCGACGGCGACGATCTCGGCGATACGCTCGTCGATCTCGGTGCGCCGCACCGGAATCGCCTCGATCTCGACCGGCGTGGCGGGCAGCACCTCCTGCACCGGTTCCGGTTCGGCGGAGGTGGTGCGGACTTCCGGGTAACGAGTGCGCAGGATGTCGTGGCGGCGCACCAGATCCGCGAGCGCGGCCCGCAGGGCGTCGAGGTCCAGCGCACCGGTGAGGCGCAACGCGACCGGCACGTTATACGCCGCCGAATCCGGGGCGAGCCGGTTCAGCACCCACATCCGCTGCTGGGCGAGCGACAGTGGCACCGCCGCGCCGGCGGTCCGCGGCCGCAGTGGCGGACGGACGTCGCGCTCGGCCGCATCGATCCAGGCGGCCAGTGCCGCGACGGTCGGGGCGGTGAAGACCGCGGCCACCGGCACCCGCACGCCCGAGGCCGCACCCAGCCGCGCGGCCAGGCGGGCGGCCGCAAGCGAGTTGCCGCCGAGTTCGAAGAAGTCGGTGCCGGCGCCGATCGGCGACTCGCCGTCGGCGGGCCGTCCGACGATATCGGCGAATTCCGCTGCCACCAGGCGTTCGGTATCGGTGCCCGGTGCCCGGAATTCGGCCTCGGACAGCACCGGGGCGGGCAGCCGATCGCGGTCGACCTTGCCGTTGGCCGTGAGCGGCAGCGCGTCCAGCACCACCACGGCCGCCGGCACCATGTACTTCGGCAGTTCGCTGCCGAGCGCCTCGCGCAGCGTGTTCGCGTCGACATCCGCGCCGGGTACCGCGGCGTAGGCGATCAGGCGCGGTCCGGCGCTACCGTCCGTGCGGGCCACCGCGACCGCGGCCTCGACGCCGGGCCGGCGCAGCAGAGCGGCCTCCACGTCGCCGAGTTCGATCCGGAAACCGCCGATCTTGACCTGGAAGTCGGCCCGCTCCAGATATTCGAGCAGCCCGTCGGTCCGGCGGCGCACGATATCGCCCGTGCGGTACATGCGGCCACCGTGGAACGGATCGGCGACGAAACGCCCCGCGGTGAGCGCCGGTTGTTCCTGATAGCCGCGGGCCAGCTGGTCACCGGCCAGATACAGCTCGCCGGGCACACCCGACGGAACCGGCCGCAGCCGCCGATCGAGCACATGGGCCCGGCTGTTCCAGACCGGTGCGCCGATCGGCACCACCGGCTCCGGATCGGCGCCGACCCGGTGCGAGGTGATCGACACGGCGGTTTCGGTGGGGCCGTACAGATTGAACAGCGTTGCCTCGCTGCGGCTTGCGAACTGCCGCGCCGTCGACTGCGGCAGCGTCTCACCGATCGCGAGGACGGCCCGCAGCGTCTGCGGCAGGACGGTTTCGTCGGCCAGCAGCATGCCCAGCAGCGAGGGCACGGTGAACAGCACGCTGACCCGGTGCCGCCGCATGAGCTCGCGCAGGTGGTCGGGATCGCGTTCGCTGCCCGGCTCACTGATCACCAGGGCTCCGCCGCTGACCAGCACAGACCAGAACTCCCACACCGAGAGGTCGAACGTCGCGGGCGTCTTGAGCAGCGTGCGATCGGTCCCGTCGATGCCGAATTCGGCTCGCAGCCACAGCAATTGATTGACGATGGCGCCGTGCGAGACCGCCACGCCCTTGGGGCGTCCGGTGGAGCCGGAGGTGAATACGACATACGCGGTGTTCGACGGCCGCAGCGGCGCGACCCGATCGGCAGCGGTGATCGGCGTTCCCGGCTGGTCCGACAGATCCGTGCCGGGATCCACCACCGCGATGCCGTCAGGTATCCCCGCCACCGCATCGCTGCCCAGCACGCACACCGGCCGCGCGGTCTCGACGATATGCGCGATCCGGTCGGCCGGATGGCCGGGATCGATCGGCACATAGGCGCCACCGGCCTTGGCCACCGCGAACATGGCGATCACCAGATCGACCGAACGGCGCAGCGCCAGCACCACATTCGCCTCCGGACGCACACCGAGGCCGATGAGGTGGCGGGCCAGCCGGTTGACCCGGGTGTCGAATTCGCGATAGCTCAGTTCGGCGCCGCTCTCGTCGATCAGCGCCACCGCCGCGGGATCCGCGGCGACCCGCGCGTCGACCAGATCCACCAGCGTCGCCTCGGGAACCTCCCGCGCCGTCCGGTTGCAGTCCTCGATCACGAACCGGTACTGCTGTTCGCCGAGCAGATCCAGATCGCGGATCCGGGTCGCGGGGGCGGCGGCCACCGTGTGCAGGACCCGGCTCACCTGGTCGGCGATCCGCTCGGCGGTCTCGGCGGTGAACAGATCGGTCGCGTAGCCGAGTGCCAGCTCGATACCCGCCGGTGTCCCGGTCTCGGTGTGGTGGTCGACGGCGAACAGATGCAGATCGAATTGCGCGATCGCACTGTCGGATTCGACCTCGGTGACGGTCAGGCCCGGTAGTCGCAGGGTGGCGCGATCGTGGTTCTGGAACGACAGGCCCACCTGCACCAGCGGATGCCGGGCGGTCGAGCGACGCGGATTCAACACCTCGACGAGGCGTTCGAACGGCACGTCGGTATGCGAGAGGGCGGCGATATCGGCTGCCCGTACGGCGTCGAGCAGCGTGTCGAAGGAGGCGTCCACATCGACCGCGGTCCGCAACACCACGGTATTGACGAACATGCCGATGACCTCGTCCAGCGCGGCGTCGTTGCGCCCCGCGACGGGCGTGCCCACCGCGATGTCGCCGGTGTCGCACAGCCGGGCCAGCACCGCCGCGAAGGCCGCGTGCACGACCATGAACACCGTGGCGCCGGCGCCACGGCCCAATCCGGCCAGCCGCCGGTGCAATTCGGCGTCGACGGCGAACGCGACGCGGCGACCGTGCAGGCTCTGGCGGGCCGGGCGGGGCCGGTCGGTCGGCAGATCGAGCTGATCCGGCAGGCCGGCCAATGTTGCACGCCAGAACGCGATCTGCCGGGCGGCCACCGACTCGGCATCGTCCTCGGCGCCCAGCAGGCGCTTCTGCCACAGGGCGTAGTCGGCGTACTGCACCGGCAGCGGCGACCAGCCGGGCCGGTCGGAGCGGGCCCGGGCCTCGTAGGCGCGCATCAGATCGGCGACGAACGGCACGATCGAGGAGCCGTCGGCGCAGATGTGATGCAGCACCGCCGCCAGCACATGTTCGTCCGGGGCGAGTTCGAACATCCGCACCCGCACGGGCACGTCGGCGGTGACGTCGAATCCGGTGCCGAACAGATCCCGGACGCGTTGCGGCAGTGTGTCTTCGGTGACCGGTTCGGCGGTCGCGTCGATCCGGACCCGTTCCGCCGGCAGGATCACCTGGGCCGGTTCGCCGCCGATCTCGGGGTAGACGGTACGCAGCGATTCGTGCCGTGCCACCACATCGCGCAGCGCCGCACCGAGAGCCTGCCGGTCCAGGTCGCCGGACAGGCGCAGTGCCAGCGGAATGTTGTAGGCGGCCGACGTGCGGTCGAAGCGGTTGAGGAACCACATCCGCTGCTGGGCCGGCGAGAGCGGCAGCCGAGCCGGACGCTCACCGGCGACCAACGCGGGCCGGGCGCCGCCGGACAGCGCCGCCACCGCGAGGTCGGCGACCCGCGGATTCTCGAACAGTGTGCGCACCGGGACGCTCACACCGAGCGCCGCGCCGATACGGGCGACGGCCTTGGCCGCCGAGAGCGAGCTGCCGCCGAGAGCGAAGAAGTCGTCGTCGGCACCCACCGCGCGTTCGGTATCGATATCGCCGAGCACCTCGCTGAACACATCCGCCACGATCTGCTCGGCGGCGCTCGTCGGCCGGCGGTAGCCGACCGTCTCGAACACCGGCGCCGGCAAGGCGCGCACATCGAGTTTTCCGTTGACGGTCAACGGAATTCGATCCACCGCGACCACGGCCGCGGGAACCATGTGCTCGGGCAGCCGCTCGGCCACCGTGCGACGCACCGACAGCACGTCGAGGCCGGCACCGACCACATATCCGACGATCCGGGCTTCGGCTCCCTCGTCCGCGCGCACCACGACCGCGGCCTGCGCCACCGAATCCACGGCCAGCAGGGCGGCCTCGATCTCGCCGAGTTCGACCCGGAAGCCGCGCAGGTTCACCTGATGGTCGGCGCGACCCAGATATTCGAGGTCACCGGTCGCGGTCCACCGCGCCAGGTCGCCGGAGCGGTAGGCGAGCGAACCCGCCGTCCCGTAGGGGTCGGCCACGAATCGCCCGGCGGTCAGGCCGGGCCGCCGCAGATATCCGCGGGCGAGCTGTCCGCCGGAGACGTAGATCTCGCCCGGCACGCCCACCGGGACCGGCCGCAGCCGCGAGTCGAGCAGCCGCACGGTCAGGCCCGGCAGGGCGCCACCGATCACGCCGGCCGCGCCGGTGCGCGCGTCGATCGGCCGGAACGACACGTGCACCGTGGTCTCGGTGATGCCGTACATATTGATCAGCCGCGGTGAGTGCGGATACCGCGCCGGCCAGTCCCGCAGCCGCGCCGGCTCCAGCGCTTCGCCGCCGAAGATCACGTAGCGCAGGCGATAGTCGGCCGGAGCTTCGGCCAGATCCGCGCTCATCAGCTGGTAGAACGCCGAGGGCGTCTGGTTGAGGACCGTCACGCCCTCATCGATCAACAGATCCCGGAACTGCTGCGGCGACCGGGAGGTGAAGTAGTCGACGACGACGATCCGGCCGCCGTGCAGCAGCGCACCCCACAGCTCCCACACCGAGAAGTCGAAGGCGTAGGAGTGGAACAGTGTCCACACATCGGAGCGGTCGAAGTGGAATCGCTCGCGGGAATTGTCCAGCAGCCGAATCACATTGGCGTGTGGCACCTGCACGCCCTTGGGACGGCCGGTGGAACCGGAGGTGTAGATGACGTAGGCGGTGTTGTCCGGGCGCAGCGGCGAGCGGCGGTCGGCATCCGTGATCGGCGCGCTGTCCAGTTCCTGCCAGGACACGGTGTCCAGGTCGATCACCGGGCCGTCGAACCAGCGCCGGGCCGCGCCGTCCGCATCGGTGATCGCGCACACCGGCCGGGCGTCGGCGAGGATGTACTCGATCCGGTCGGCGGGGTAATCCGGATCGATCGGCAGATAGCCGGCGCCGGATTCGACGACCGCGAGCAGTGCGACGATCAGATCCGCAGAACGCGGAAGCGCCACGGCCACCAGCGTTTCCGGACCGGCGCCCGCCGCGATCAGGCGCCGCGCGAGGCCGTGGGCCCGGTCCGCGAGTTCGCCGTAGGTGAGGGTGGCGTCGCCGGCACGCACCGCGATCGCCGTTCGGTCGGCGTGCGCGGCCGCCGCGAAACGCGTGGCGATGGTGGTCGTTTCGGCACGGTCGGCGCCGCTCACGGACCATTCGTACAGCGCGCGATGCTGTTCCTCGGCGCTGAGCAACTGGATGTCGCCGACCACGACGGTGTGATCGTGGCTGACCGCGGCCAGTACCTGCTCGAAGCGCCGCGCCAGCTCCGCGATCGTCGCCGCGTCGAAAAGGTCTGTGGCATAGGTTATCTCGACCGACATTCCGCCCGCGCGGCCGTCGTCGTCGATGGCCTCGACCAGCGTGAACTGCAGGTCGAACGCGACCGCCGCCGCGTCGACCGGCTCGGGCGTGACGTGCAGTCCCGGCAGTTCGACCTCGGGCAGGGTGAAGTTCTGGAAGGTCAGCGCCACCTGGAACAGCGGATGGCGGCTCGCGGTGCGGGCCGGCGCCAGCATCTCCACCACCTGCTCGAATGGCACGTCGACCTGTGACAGGGACGAAATATCCTGGGCGCGAACGGTATCGAGCACCGTGTGGAAGTGCTCGCGACTGTCGATCTCGCTGCGCAACACGATGGTGTTGACGAACATGCCGACCATCGGATCCAGCGCGGCCTCGCCACGCCCGGCCACCGGGGTGCCGATCGCGATGTCGGAGGTGCCCGACATCCGCGACAGCAGTACCGCCAGCGCGGCATGCACCGTGCTGAACAGGGTGGTCTCGTGTTTGCGGGCGAGTTCACCCAGTTCGCTGTGCAGATCGGAGTCGATCTGGAAGCGGTGGCTGCCGCCGCGATACGACGGCGTCGCCGGACGCGGACGGTCGGTGGGCAGTTCCAGCTGTTCCGGCAGCCCGGCCAGGCGGGTGCGCCAGAATTCGCGCTGGCGGGACAGTTCGGATTCCGGATCGGCCGGATCGCCGAGGACCTCCGCCTGCCACAGCGTGTAGTCGCGGTAGCGCACCGGCAGGTCCTGCCAGCCGGGTGCGTGCCCGGAGCGGCGCGCGGCGTACGCGGCCGTCACATCCGCGGCCAAGGGGCCCAGGGAAAGGCCGTCCGCACAGATGTGGTGCAGGACCAGCAGCAGTACGTGATGATCGCCGGACAGCGCGAAAAGCTCGGCGCGCAAGCCGGTCTCGGCGGTGAGATCGAAGTCGGTGGCGCAGATCCCGGCGATGCGCTCGGCCAGCGTCTGCTCGCTCACCGCGGCCACGCGCAACGCCGGGATGTGCGCCGCGGCGGGCTCGACGACCTGCACCGGCCCGTCCGCGGTATCGGGGTAGCGAGTGCGCAGCGTCTCGTGCCGCTCGACGACATCGGCCAGGGCCGCGCGCAGGGCGTCGACATCCAGATCTCCGCGCAACCGCAGTGCCAGCGGGATGACGTCGACCGCGGCCGCCGCCCGTTCGTCGGCGCGGTAGCGGTTGAGGAACCAGATCCGCCGCTGCGCCGCCGAGAGCGGCACCTGCTCCGGGAGCGTGCGCGCGGTCAGCGGGGCGCGCGCACCGGTACCGGCCAGCAGCTCGGCGCGCGCCGCCAGCTCGGCCACCGTGGTGGCCTCGAACAGCAGGCGAACCGGCAGCTGGGTGTCCAGCGCGGCGCCGATGCGGGCCAGCACCTGGGTGGCGAGCAGCGAATTGCCGCCGAGGTCGAAGAAGTCGTCGTCGCGGCCCACACGCTCGGCGCCGAGCACCTCCGCGAAGACCTCGGCGACAACGGCTTCGGCCGCCGTCGCCGGTGCGTGGTATTCGCGCGCCTGCCAGACCGGATCGGGCAGGGCGCCGCGGTCCAGCTTGCCGGAGCCGTTGAGCGGGAACGCGTCGAGGACGACGTACGCCGCCGGGAGCATATAGGCCGGTAGTCGCCGCGCCAGTGCGGCCTTCACCGCGTCGACATCGATGCCGGCGCCCTCGGCGGGCAGCAGGTACGCGACCAGCCGGTCGCCGGTCTGCGGGTCGGGGCGGACGACCACCACGGCACGATCGATCTCCGGCACCGCGGTGAGCGCCGCTTCGATCTCACCCAATTCGATGCGCAGGCCACGCACCTTGACCTGAAAGTCGATGCGGCCCAAGTACTCCAGTTCACCGCGAGGATTCCACGCGACCAGGTCGCCGGTGCGGTAGAGCCGCTCCCCGGCGCCGAACGGATCGGCCACGAAACGCTCGGCGGTGATGTCGGGGCGCCCGACGTACCCTTCGGCCAGCTGCGAGCCGGCCAGATACAGCTCACCGGCGACGCCGACCGGCACCGGGCGCAACCGCGCGTCCAGTACGTACAGCCGGGTGTTGAACACCGGGCGGCCGATCGGCACGGCCGTGGTGTCGGTGTCGACGACCTCGTGGTGAGTGACGTCGACCGCGGCCTCGGTCGGCCCGTAGAGGTTGTGCAGTCGCGCGCCGGTCGCCGCCCGCACGCGCTGCGCGACCTCCGCCGGCAGCGCCTCACCGGAGGCGAACACCGTCCGGAGTGAACCCGGCCGCGCGTGCGCGAGGAACACCGCGAGCATCGAGGGCACGAAATGCGCTACCGAAACATGTTCGGCGCGAATCACTTCGGCGAGGTAGGCGGGGTCGCGATGGCCGTCGGGCCGGGCCACCACGAGCCGGGCGCCGACCTGCAACGGCCAGAAGAACTCCCACACCGACACATCGAAGGTCGCCGGAGTCTTCTGCAGTACGACATCGCAGGCGGTCAGTTCGTATTCCGACTGCATCCACACCAGCCGGTTCACGATCGCCCGGTGACTCACCGCCACACCCTTGGGCCGGCCCGTCGACCCGGAGGTGAACAGGACGTAGGCGGGATGGCCGGGCAGCAGCGGTCGCAGGCGGTCGGCGTCGGTGAGCGGCGCCGACGAGTAGTCGCCGGTGTCGAACAGGTCGATGTCCAGGATGGCGCAGTGACTGACCAGACCGCTGGTATCGAGATCGAGTCCGTCGGTGGAGCGGGTCAGGACGCACACCGGTCGCGCGGTGCGCAGGACGTCACCGGTGCGGTGGACCGGGTGGTCGGGGTCGAGCGGTACGTAGGCCGCGCCCGCGGCGACCACCGCGTACATGGCGACCACCAGGTCGTCGCTGCGGCGGATACCCAGTGCCACGGTGCGCCCGGGGCCGACGCCGATCGACACCAGCAGCCGCGCCAATCGATTCACCCGCGCCGCGATCTCGGCGTAGGTCCATTGGGTGCCCTCGAAACGCACGGCGACGGCGTCCGGGCTGCGGCGCGCCCGCTCGGCGAACAGATCGGCCAGCGTGGTCGCCGGCACCTCGTGCGCGGTGTCGTTCCACGTCACCAGGGTCTGTTCGCGTTCGGCTGCCGACATCGGTTCGATATCGCCGACCGGCCGTTCCGGCTGCGCGACCAAGGCTTCGAGTACCAGCCGGAACCGGCGCGCGAATCCCGCGATCGTGGGCTCGTCGAACAGGTCCGTCGCATATTCGAAGACCGCTGCCAGGCTGCCGTCGGCCTGTTCCTCGGCGGTCAGGTGCAGGTCGAATTTGGCTGTGCCGGAATCGAGTTCGAGTGTCCTCGCGCGCAGGCCGGGCAGCCGCGGTGCACCGGCGGCGGCCTGGCGCAGATCCAGCATCACCTGGAACAGCGGATGCCGGGCCGCCGAACGCATCGGGTTCAGCACCTCGACCAGACGCTCGAACGGGACGTCGCGGTGGGCGAAGGCGCGCAGGTCGCCGTCGCGCACCGTGTCGAGCAGTGCGGCGAACGAGGACTCGGGCGCGACGTCGGCGCGCAGCACCAGCGTATTGACGAACATGCCGACCAGATCGTCGAGCGCGGCCTCACCCCGCCCGGCGATCGGCGTACCGATCGCGATATCGCGCTGCCCGGACAGTTTCGCCAGGACCACCGCGAAGGCGGCGTGCAGCGCCATGAAGAAGGTGGCGCCGGTCCGCTCGGCGTGGGTCCGCAGCGCGGAGACGGTCTCGGCGGGCAGCGCGAAGCGGTACCGGGCACCGCGGCCCGTCGCCGTCGCCGGCCGCGGCCGATCGCCCGGCAGGGCCAGCACATCGGGCAGTCCCGCCAGTTCGGCTGCCCAGAACCGGATCTGCTCGGCGATGGGCGAATTCGGATCGTCTTCGGAGCCCAGCACGGCCCGCTGCCAGAGCGCGTAGTCGGCGTACTGCACCGGCAGCGCCGGCCACTGCGGTGCCCGACCCGCCGTACGCGCGGCGTAAGCCTGCATCAGATCCCGCGTCAGCGGCGCGATCGACCAGCCGTCCGCCGCGATGTGGTGAATCGAGACGACGAGTACGTGCACGTCGGCGGCGCAGCGCAGCAGTGCCGTCCGGATCGGCGCCTGATCGCGCACCACGAAGGCGACGGCCGCCTCGGCCCGCAGACGCTGCGCGAATTCGTCCTCGCGCACCGGCTGCGGCGTCAGGTCGATCACCACGTCCGCCGGATCGAGCACGTCCTGGAAGGGCACCCCGTCGACGGCGGGATAGCGGGTCCGCAGGGCCTCGTGCCGTGCCAGCACATCGCGCACCGCCGCGGCGAGTGCGGTGATGTCCAACGTCCCGTGCAGCCGGATGGCGGTGGTCAGATTGTCGACCGCCGATTCGGTGTCGAACTGGTTGCGGAACCACATGCGCTGCTGCGCGTAGGACAGCGGCAGCGATTGCGGCCGCGGCCCGGCGGTCAGCGCGAGGTGGCGGCGCGGGGCCGAATCCCGCAGTCGCCGAGCGAGTTTCGCGACGCCCGGATTCTCGAACAGCAGGCGCACCGGGACCTCGCGGTCCAGCGTCTCGGCCAGCCGTGCCGAAACCTGGGTGGCCACCAGCGAATTGCCGCCGAGGGCGAAGAAGTCGTCGTCGAGTCCGACCTGTTCGGCACCCAGCACACCGGCGAAGACCGCCGCGACCGCCTTTTCCTCGGCGCTCTCCGGCGCCCGGAACCGTTCGGCGGCCAGCACGGGATCGGGCAGGGCCGCGCGATCGAGTTTGCCGGAGGCCGTGAGCGGCATGGCCGCCAGCGCGACGTACACGCTCGGCACCATGTACGAGGGCAACCGATCCCGCAGCCGGCTCTCGGCGAGGGTCTGCGGATCGCCGTCGCACACGACATACGCCACCAGCAGATCACCGGCCCGATGCCGGTACACCCGCACCGCGGCGGCGTCGATACCCGGCGTGGCCAGCAGGGCCGCCTCGATCTCGCCCAATTCGATACGCTGGCCCCGCACCTTCACCTGGAAGTCGCTGCGCCCCAGATATTCCAGTTCCCCGGTGCGCAGACGGCGTACCAGGTCACCGGTGCGGTACATGCGTGCGCCGGCGGGTCCGAACGGATCGGCCACGAATCGCTGGGCGGTCGCGCCGGTCCGCCCCTGGTAACCGCGGGCGACCTGCGCACCGGACAGATACAGCTCGCCGATCACCAGATCGGGGACCGGCCGCAATTGCCTGTCGAGCACCAGAATACGACTGTCGCGCACCGGTTTACCGATCGGCGCCGGGCCGGTGTGGCCGGGTGTGATCGGGGCGTGGGTGGCGTGCACGGTGAATTCCGTAGGCCCGTACAGATTGTGTACCGCGGCATCGCTCACCGCGGCGAACGCGCGCACCGCCGCACCGTTGAGCGCCTCCCCGGCGACGAGAACACAACGCAGCGTGCGAATATCGGCCGGCGCCACGGTGGTCGCGAAGGTCGCCAGCATCGACGGTACGAACGAGGTCATGGTCACGGCGTGCCGGGCGATCGTCGCCGCCAGATAGGCGGTGTCGCGGTGCCCGTCCGGGGTGGCCACCACGAGCCGCGCTCCGCTGCTCAGCGGCGCGAACAGCTCCCACACCGAGACGTCGAAGGTGGCCGGGGTCTTGAACAGCACCACGTCCCGCTCGCCGATTCCGTACTCGGCGGTGATCCATGCGATCTGGTTGTCGAGCGAATCACGCTGGACGGCAACACCTTTCGGTGTCCCGGTGGACCCGGAGGTGAAGATGACGTACGCGGTGGCGGCCGAGCGCACCGGGGCGAGCCGGTCGGCGTCGGTGAGCGGGCGATCGGACAGGCCGTCCAATTCGAGCGCATCGATCGCGATCTGCCGGACGTCGAGATCGGGCGAGTCACCTGCGGTCAGCATGCACACCGGCGCGGCGGTCTCGGCCATCTGCCGCAATCGGGCGGTCGGCTGATCCGGGTCGACCGGCACGTACGCACCGCCGGCGGCCAGTACGGCGTAGGCGCCGATCACCAGCTCGGCGGACCGGCGCATACCCAGGACGACCAGCGATTCCGGGCCGACGCCCGCGCCGACGAGATGCCGCGCCAGGCGGTTGATCCGGGCCGACAGCTCGGCATAGGTGTAGTGCCGCTCGCCGTCGACCACTGCGACCGCGTCGGGTCGCAGGAGCACCTGCCGCTCGAATGCGGTGAGCACGCCGGGGGCGGATTCCTCGGCGCCGCGACGGCCGGATTCGATCGCGCGCCGCAGCTCGGCCGCATCGAGCAGCGGCAGCTGCCCCACCGCGCGGGTGGGCTCGGCGACCGCATGGGCGAGCAGTTGCCGCCACCATCGCGCATAGCCCGCGATGGTGTCCGGCTCGAAAAGATCTGTGGCGTAGGTGAACTCCGCCGTGATCCCCGCCGGTGCCGGACCTTCCCCGGGACCGGCACCGGCGAAGCTTTCGGTGACCGTCAGTTGAAGGTCGAACTTGGTCACCGCCGTGTCCAGGGTACTCGTCCGCACGGACAATCCGGGTAACTCGACGGCGATGTCCTGAGTGTCGGCCACACCCAGCATCACCTGGAACAACGGATGCCGGGCCTGCGATCGGACCGGATTGAGCGCCTCCACCAACTGTTCGAAGGGCAGATCGGCGTGGGCGAAGGCACCCAGGTCCACGGCCCGGACCCGTTGCAGCAGAGCGGTGAACGGTTCGTCGGCCGCCACTCGGGTGCGCAGCACCAGCGTGTTGACGAACATGCCGATCAGATCGTCGAGTTCGCGGTGACCGCGACCGGCGACCGGGGTTCCGATCACGATGTCCTCACCACCCGAGACGCGTGCGAGCAGCGCGGCCAGCGCGCCGTGCAGCACCATGAAGGTCGAAACGCCCTGGGCGCGGGCGAGTTCGGCGATCGCCGCGTGCAGGTGCGCGGGCAGGTCGAAGCGGTAGGTGGCACCCCGGCCGCCGGCCACCGCGGGCCGCGGCCGATCGGCGGGCAGGTCCAGCTGGTCGGGAATTCCCGCCAGCGTGTGCGACCAGTAGCCGAGCTGCTGGGCGGCCAGGGAATCGGGATCTTCGGAATCACCCAGCCGATCCCGTTGCCACAGTGCGTAATCGGCGTACTGCACCGCCGGCGGCGTCTCGACGGCGTCGACTCCCGACCGGCGCAGGGTGTAGGCCGCGGCCACATCCCGCGCCAGCACCGGCAGCGACAGTCCGTCCGCGGCGATGTGGTGCAGCACGATCGCCAACGCGACATCGTCGGCGGACAGCTCGAAAATCACCGCACGCAACGGGATTTCGGCGGCCAGATCGAAGCCGCGCGCGGCCAGCCGGGCCAGCTCGGCGTCGAGCCCCTCCGCGGCAACGGTTTCCACCGCGAAGGTTTCCGGGCCCACGTGCTCGGCGGGAAGAATATGCTGCCGCGCCACGAGGTCGTCGTCCGCGGGAAAGACCGTGCGCAGCACCTCGTGCCGGGCCACCACATCGGCGAGGGCCGAGCGCAGGGCATCGGCATCGACCGCACCGGTCATCCGGACCACGAACGGCATGTTGTAGCCGGCGCTGTCCTGCTCGAACCGGTTGAGGAACCAGATGCGCTGCTGTGCGGGCGAGAGCGGCAGCACCCGCGGACGCGGCCCCGCGACCGGACCCGCGCTCTCGCGCATATCCTCGGTTTCGAAGGCGCGGTCGATCAGCTCGGCGAGCGCCTCGACCGTGGTGGCCTCGAACAGTTCCCGCACACCGAGGGCGCAGCCGAGATCGGCGTTCAGTCGCGCCGCCACCTGCGTCGCGACCAGCGAATTGCCACCCAGGGCGAAGAAATCGTCGTCGAGTCCGATGCGCTCACGGCCGAGCACCTCACCGAACACCTCGGCGACGGCCCGTTCCGAGACCGACTGCGGCCGGCGGTACCGTCCGGCGGTCCGCTCGGGCGCGGGCAGCGCGGCCCGATCGAGTTTGCCGGAGGCGTTGACCGGCAGCGATGCGAGGATCACGTAGGCCGCCGGCGCCATATAACCGGGCAACTCCCGCGTGGCCGCGCTGCGCACCCGCGCCACGTCGACCGCGCCGGCGGTGGTTTCGACCAGATAGGCGACCAGTTGCGCACCGGTCCCGGCATCGTCGCGCACCATGACCACCGCGCGCGCGACCCCGGGCACCGCGCCGAGCACCGCTTCGATCTCGCCGAGTTCGATCCGCAGTCCGCGCAGCTTGACCTGGAAATCGGTGCGGCCGAGATAGTCGAGTTCGCCGTCGGCGGTCCAGCGGACCAGGTCCCCGGTGCGATACATCCGTGCCCCGGGGCCGGCCGCCGATTCACTGTCCGCGAACGGATCGGCGACGAACCGTTCGGCGGTCAGCTCCGGCCTCCCGACGTAGCCCCGGGCGAGCTGAACCCCCGACAGATACAGCTCACCCGGAACGCCGACGGGCACCGGCCGTAACCGTGCGTCGAGCACGTACAGCCGGGTGTTGAAGACCGGTGCGCCGATCGGCACACCGGTGGTATCGAGCGGGCCCACCTGATGCGCGGTGACATCGACCGCCGCCTCGGTGGGACCGTACAGATTGTGCAGCCGCGCGCGCGGCGCGACGGCGAGCAGCCGCTGCGCCAGCGGCCCGGGCAACGCCTCACCCGATGCGAACACCGCCCGCAGCGAGCCCAACGCGGAGCCGTCGACCACGCCGCCGAGGAACGCGGCGAGCATCGAGGGCACGAAATGCGCGATGGTGACGCCGAATTCGGCGATCGCCGCACGCAGATAGGCCGGATCGCGATGCCCGTCGGGCGAGGCCAGCACCAGGCTCGCCCCGGCCTGCAACGGCCAGAAGAACTCCCACACCGACACGTCGAAGGTGGCCGGGGTCTTCTGCAATACGACGTCGGCGGCGGTGAGCCGGTAGGCGCTCTGCATCCAGACCAGCCGGTTGACGATCGCGGCGTGGGGGACCGCGACACCCTTCGGCCGTCCGGTGGAGCCCGAGGTGAAGATGACGTACGCGGGATGCTGCGGCCGCAGCGGCGAGACGCGCTCGGCGTCGGTGACCGGCCGATCGGACAGCGCCGACAGGTCCAGTGCGTCGATGTCGATCCATCGGGTGTCGCCGTCACCGTGATCGGCGACGGTGGTCAGCACGCAGACCGGCTTCGCGGTCTCGAGCACGTACCCGATGCGTTCGGCGGGATGATCGGGGTCCAGCGGCACATACGCCGCACCGGCCGCCAGCACCGCGTACATCGCGACGACGAGCTCCGGTGAACGCCGAATATGCAGTGCCACCGTGGTTTCCGGCCCGGCGCCGCGCGCGATCAGGTGGCGCGCGAGCCGGTTGACCTCGGCCGCGAATCCGGCGTAGCCGAGGGTCCGCGTGCCGCGCAGTGCGACGGCCTCCGGCGTCCGCGCGACCTGACGCTCGAACATCGACACCAGGGTCGCGTCCGCCCCCGCCGACTCGGTGATGTCCACCTCGGTGGCATTCCAGATCCGGAGGCTGACCTCGCGCTCCAGATCGGTGGTGACCGCCACCGACGACAGCGGCCGCTCGGGATCGAGGTCGACCAGCCGCTCGAGGAACCGGACGAAGCGCGCGTGATGGCGGGCGATGTCGTCGGCGCCGTACAGATTCGGGTTGGCCTCGAAGTCCACGTGCACGCGGTCGCTGTCGCCGTAGTAGACGTTGAGGCTCATATCCTCGACCGGCCCGGTCGAGAGCACGTGATAGCGGCCGGCGGTATCGCCCAGGGTCAGATCGCTGCGGAACAGCATGATGTTGGCCAGCGGCCCGAACAGCGCGCGCCGGGTGGCCAGGCCTTCCATTCCGGCGTCGCGGCGGATGTCCTCGTGCCGGTAGCGCTGATGCCGCAGGGCCCCGGCGACCTCGACCCGGGTCTGCTGCAGCAGCTGCGCCCAGGTGGCGTCGCCGACCTGCAGCCGCAGCGGGACGATATTGGAGAGCATGCCGGCCGAACGCCGCATCACCGCGGTCGTGCGGGCGGTGACCGGCAGGCTCAGCACCGCCTCGTCGCGTCCGGTCAGCCGGGCCAGATAAGCCGCGAAGGCCGCGAGCAATACCACCGCCGCGCTCGAATCATGCGCTGTCGCAAGGTCGTTCATCCGGGTGACGACCTTGTCCGGCAGGCGGCGGCCGTGCACCAGATTCCCGGCCGCACGGGGTGCGGTGCGGCCGTTGAGGGTGGTCGCGCCGTCCAGATCGCGGACCCGCTCACCCCAGTACTGCCGGTCCGAGCCGAATCGGGTGCTGTCGCGGTAGCCGTATTCGCCCTCCACCAGCGATTCGAGGCTGCCCGCCTTGGCCGGCTCGGGTTCGACGCCGCGCAGTTCGGCGGTGTAGCGCTCGGCGACGCGCATGGTGTTGGTCAGGGCGCCGAATCCGTCGAGAACGATGTGGTGGGCGCGCAGATACCAGAACCATCGCCGTTCGCCGACCCGGAGCACGGCCCCCGCGAACAGCCGGTCCGTCAGCAGATCCACCGGTCGCGTGTAGTCCGCGCGCATCCAGTCGTGGGCGGCGGCGACCGGATCGGGAGTATCGCGCAGATCGACCGGCACGATGTCGACGGGAAGCCGCGGGTCCACGCACTGATACGGCTCGCCGTCGGTTTCGCCGAGCCGCACCACCGTGGACCCGAACTCCCGTGCCGCGTCGACCGAGACCTTTTGCAGGACTTCGACATCGAGGTCGCCGTGCACGTCGACGTACTGGGCGATATTGATCGGAGTTCCCGGGTCGAGCAGCTGGGCGTACCAGACTCCGAGCTGCGCCGGTGTCAACGGGAACGGCGACGGATCCGACGTGGTCTCGGCACCGTGACTTTCCCCCGGACCGAATCCGCTCAACTCCGAACCCTGCACCAGAGCCTCCTCGATTGACGAAATACCCAGCGACCGAACGCTTTTCGTGCAGCACGAAATAAGCCCCGGGCCTCGCGTGACGACGCGGACCCTGGCTTTGCCACGGTTGGTTCGGCGAATACACCTCACGCGATCGCGAAGGTGTGAAAGAGCGAAATGGTTTGTGTCTCAGTAATTTCGGTGAACCGGTGCGGTCACCAACTCATCCTCGAACTCGACTTCCTCCAACATCGCGGCCCCGAGCTCCCGCGGCCTCATCTCCTGCATCGGCCGGTGGCGGCTTACGCCACCGATGCAGCGAACACTAGGCCGAAGACTAATAAAAAGGAACGAGATCCTTCAAAAAAACTCGGACTAGCGTCCAATTCGGTCGATATCCGGGCAGAGATGTGCCCGAAACCACACTGTGACCTGTTTGTGTGAGTCAGGACACTTTCAGACGCGGAGCCTACGAGCCGAAACGTTGCATCTGCGTTGCATCGGCGCCCATCCGCCGGTCGAGCACCCGAATTTTGGCCTCGATCTGGGCATACAGAGCAGAATCGCGATCCGCGGTGGCTCGATACGCCACCCACGCGGCGGCATCGTCACGGCCCTCGGCGCCCGAGGTCCACCGGCTCAGCACCGCAGCGTCACCGGAACGTAACACCGCGGTCCGCAGCCGCACCCGCAATTCATCGCGGATGTCTATAACTCCGGGAGCGGTCGAACGGGGCAGCACCGGTCCGGTGTAATGGCGGACCGCACTGTGCACATCCCCCGAATCCAGCGCCGCGCGCAGCGCCTCCACATCCGTGGACACCGGCACCCGCAACCGATACGGGCGCGAACCGAAGACGTCCGGGCCGACCACCGAGCGCAGCCGCGACATGGCGGCCCGGATGGTGGCGTTGTCGAGGTCGGTGTCGTCGAGCAGCAGTGCCAGATGATCGGCGGACAGACCTTCGGCATGTTCGGCCAACAACAGCAGGATCTCGGCATGCCGCTGCGACAACGCGATACGCTCGCCGTCGACCGACAGCTGCGGCTGGCCCAGACCCAGCACCTCCAGCGCCAGCCGGCCGGCGGTCCGCTGCGACGACGAATGATCCACGGGCGCACGACGATCCGCGCCGCGCTGTTCGGTGCGCACGGCCGCGAGCACCAGATCCATCTCCGCCGCGGTCGCGGCGGCCTTCACCAATGCCAGTATCTCCGGGCGGGCGACGCGCACGCCGCCGGCGATCATCAGCACGCCGACCAACCGGCCGTCCGGATCGTGCACGGGCGCGGCCGCTCCCGTGAGCTGATGCATCCGGTGCAGGAAATGTTCCGGGCCGTGGATCCAGGTGGCGCGGCCGGTACGAACCACCAGTCCGACCGCATTCGTACCGATGCGGCGTTCGGACAGATCGTCGCCCTCGCGCAGGCCGACCTCGGCGGCGGCCTCGACCCGGTCGGGATTGCCGTGCACCGAGAGCACCCGGCCGAACTGGTCGGCGACAACCACGATCAGCCCGATACCGGTGGCGTCCTGCAGCAGCAACTTGTCGACCAGTGGCATCACCGTGGCAATCGGATGGTTGTCGCGGTAGCGCTGCAGATCGGCGCCGCGCAGACCGCGGCCGTCGAGTACGTCCATGGGATCGACCCCGCCGCGCACACTGCGCAGCCAGGACTCCAGAACCAGCGGACGCAGCAATCCGGGCAGCTGATTGAGCTGATCACCCCCGACACTGAGGTAACCGTGGGCCTGAGCGGCATAGGCTTCCAGCGCACCGAGCTGTGTCCCGGGTTCGACCCTGCCCTCGGGACGGTTATCGCCTGTGAGATTGCTGACCATTTGCCTTTCTTTCCCGTCCCACACTGTACCGGCGGGTCAGGAAGGGCATGGGCGAAGCATACGGTTTGTCCGACAGGTCACACCGGCGCCGGATCGCCACGAAATGTGAGGTAGACGGCATATCAGGGCCACATGTGACCCCGGCCATCAATGCCGCGGAACGGCCGGGCGCAGCGCGGCCACATTGCGCGCACGCAGCGCGCCCGACCAGAGGCCGGTTCCGTAGGCGAGGTCGTCGAGCCGCTTGCACATCAGATATCGCACCGGATCCAGGCCGCCGGCATCGCGATGGGTGAACCAGTCGGCCAGTCCGTCGGCGAGCGCCAGCGCCACCGCGAGCCGGCGGATACGCCGGGAGGCGATCATCGCCAGCACCGTCACCGGCCAGTAGTGCCGGCACAGGGCCGAGACGATCCGCCATACCCCGGCGGAGAAACCGCGGGCCAGATGGATGGCCGCCACCCGCGTCGGATTGTCGAGTTCCGCGAATACCCGCCGCAGCCGGATCAGCGCGGCGAGCAGCGTGGCGAGCCCGCCCAGGATTCCGGCACGCGACGCGGTGGCCAGCAGCGCGGTCGCGGCGATGGTCCAGAACGGCACGGACAGCGGAGCGACCATCCCGGCGTGGCGGCGGGCCAGCGGCGCCGCACTCGCGCCGTGAGAGACCTTGCGGCAGAACCACTTACCGAACGAGGCCGGTTGATCGCAGGCGACGTGCGCGGCCGGCTCGTACCGCAGCCGCCAGCCGGCGCGCTCGAGCCGCCAGCACAGATCGACATCGGCGGCCGAGCGCATCTGCTCGTCGAATCCCCCTTCGGCCAGCAGTGCGTGGCGCCGCACCAGCAGTGCCGCGCCCGGCGCGTACGACACCGAGCCACGCGAGCTGACCGCGGTTTCCCGGCGGCCGAAATCCAGGGACGACCGCGCGCTCTCGTAGCGGCCGAGCACACTGGCATCCGGCTCGCGCGCCACGATGCGCGGAGCGACCAGGGCGACCTCGGGATCGCTGAAATGTCCGAGCATCACCTCCAGCCAACCCGCGCGCGGGACTACGTCGGAATCCAGGAATGCGACGAATTCCGTTGTCGCCGCCCGCAGTCCGGCATTGCGCGCGGCGACCACGCCCTGTCGCGAATCGTGGCGCAGCACGGTGACGCGGCAACGTCCCCCGGTGCGCGGAATGCGGACGGGCCGGTCGGAACCGTCGTCCACGACCACCACACTGTGCCCGCGCAGGGTCGACAGCAGCCGCTGCAGCCCGGCGGCGTCGTTGCAATGCGGCACCACGACCGTGACCTCTTCGGGCGAGGGCAGCAGGCGCGGACGCGGGTTGGCCACCCCGGAGTCGAGCAGCCGTCTGGCAACCACCGCGGACTGGGGATCCGTCACTTCGAGATACCCGTCACCGATCAGGGCGGCCGCTTCCGGAGCAAGTTTCAGCAACCTCGTCGGCGAGCCGCCGACCAAGAGCCGTCCACCGGAATAGGTGCGCACCCGAGGATCGATTCGCACCCCGAACCCGTCGGGCAGTCGATCATGGCGCATTCCAAGAATGCTATGCGCTAACCGCCCGCCGGGCATCCCGTGTCGAAAAAAACGGATCGAATTCGATACGAAACCGGCGGCAACGCACCGGCTCCGGCGTTGCGCGGGTGTCAATGACCATCGACGCTATCTAGCTATCTCACGGCAACATTCACTTCATGATCAACGAGATCCCGCGCGGGACGCGGTAGTTCATCTCCGGCTACTACCGCGTGACGTGCGGCGTCGCAGTGTGCGCCGATCTCCTCCACGTACCGGGCCGCCACCACGAACGCGCACTCTAGACTGCGGAAGGCAAGCACGTTGAACAGCAGATGACGGGTGGCCGTCGGGCGGGCTGCGCAGGTCTAGAGGTGGCATGGGAGTCGGACGGATGCAGACGAGCGGGGGCGGCAACACACTCTCGGAAGCCGAGATAGTCGAGGCCGCATTGCGTGTGGTGCGCGCCGACGGCGTGGAGAAGCTGTCGATGCGCCGGCTCTCCCGCGAACTCGGCGTTTCGCCGATGGCGCCCTACTACTACGTCGCCGACAAGCGCGAATTGCTGGATCTGGTGGCCAGCGCGGCCCTCACCGGAGTGCGGACTCCACCGCCGGAATTCGGCACCTGGCAGCAGCGCCTGCGCGAACTCATCGATCAGATCGACGAGAAGCTGCGCAAACACCCTGGCCTGGGTGATGTGCTGATCGAACAGACGCTGGGCAAACAGCTCGATCTGATCGCCGCTGTGATGGAAATCCTGTCCGATGCGGGGTTCGAGGATCGCAATGTGCTCGCCGCCTATGCCACCATTCACACGTATCTGTTCGGCCGCGCCCGGGTCAATCCGCGGGACCGATCCGCGCTGCACGACATGCCGCTTCCCGAAGCCGTCGAGCGGGCCGTCAAGCACATGGGCGACCTGCGCGGAAAATACTCCTACGACTTCGGCATGGATGTGCTGATCGCGGGGCTCGAGGCCCAGCTTGTCCGGCAGCGGGACGGCCACGTATCATAAATTAGAACACGTTCTAGTTTGCCCGCTCCAGCGCCCGGCCCCGAGAGGACACCATGACCACCGCCGATCCCGTCGTACCGCACAGCTCACGTTCGGCCGTGCTGCGGGTCGCCGCTGTCGTCAACGAGACGGCCGACGCCTGTTCGCTGGTCTTCGACGTGCCCGAAGATCTGCGCGAGCGCTTCGCCTATCAGCCCGGCCAGTTCCTGACGCTGCGGATCCCGAGCGAGCGCACAGGTTCGGTCGCGCGCTGCTATTCGCTGGCCAGCTCGCCGCACACCGATGTGCGGCCGAAGGTCACCGTGAAGCGCACGATCGACGGATACGCGTCGAACTGGGTGTGCGACAACGTCAAAGCCGGTGACGAGATCGAGGTGCTGCCGCCCTCCGGCGTCTTCACACCGAAGGATCTGGACGAGGATCTGCTGCTGTTCGCGGCCGGCAGCGGTGTCACCCCGGTGATGTCGATCCTGAAGTCGGCTCTGGCCCGCGGCAACGGCCGGATCGTGCTGGTCTACGCCAACCGCGATCCGGAATCGGTCATCTTCGCCGACGAACTGCGCGAACTCACCGACAAGAATCCGCAGCGGCTCGTGGTGGTGCACTGGCTGGAGACGCTGCAGGGTCTGCCCACCGCCGACGGACTGGCCGCGCTGTGCACCCCGTACACCGGTTTCCGCGCCTTCATGTGCGGGCCGAAGGCGTTCATGGACCGGGTGCACGACGCACTGGCCCAGCTGGAGGTGCCGCGCAACCGCACCCACGCCGAGGTCTTCAATTCGCTGTCCGGCGATCCGTTCGCCGCCGGCGCCCCGGTCGAGGTCAGCGAGGAGGACGCCGCCGACGCGGCCACCGTGGAGGTCGAACTCGACGGCGAAACCCATTCCATGCAGTGGCCGCGCCGCCAGACCCTGGTCGACATCATGCTCGCCAAGGGTCTGGACGTGCCGTACTCCTGCCAGGAGGGCGAATGCGGCTCCTGCGCCTGCACGGTGCTGGAAGGCAAAGTGGAGATGGACAATTCGGAGATTCTCGATCCGGAGGACATCGAAGCCGGATACATCCTCGGCTGCCAGGCGCATCCGGTCACCGATCATCTGAAGATCCAGTTCTGAGAACCGTCGCCGCCGTGGCCGGCCTGCGGACCGGGCACGGCGGGCGGACCTACGGCGACCGCCGTCGCGCCCGATAGGCCGCGCGCGCCTCGGCTTCCAGATGTTCGGTGGCGTAACTCAGCGCCGTGCGGCCCATATCGTGGGCACGTCGATCCAGGAAATCGGTGAGCAGCGCGCGGTCCACCCGTTTGCCGACTTCCCGCAGCATCCAGCCCACCGCCTTCTGAATCAGGTCGCGCCGATCGTCGAGCAGCCGTTCACACAGGGCGAAGGTGGTCGAGGCGTCGCCGGCCTTGATGAACGCGAAGGTCGTCAGCAGCGCGACCCGGCGTTCCCACAGCGAATCCGACTGGGCCAATTCGTCGAGCAGATCCCGCGGCCGTCCCAGTAACCACGGGCCCAGGATGTTCTCGGCCGATACGTCGACCAGATCCCAATTGTTCACGCGCCCGCCCCGCACCGCCGCCAGATACATGTCGACGATTTCCTGTTGTGCGGCACCGTCGTACGTGCGCGGTTTCCCCGCCTTCGCCATCGCGTTGTTCGCGATCACCAGCGCCGCGAGCCGATGCTCGTGCACCGGACTCCGCAAAAGTTCGGCTATCTCCGAAATCGGCAGGGCGGAAAATGCTTTCGCGACCTTGCGGGTCTGCGGCACGGGGACTCCGATGAAGACGTCGCCCTCGCCGTAGTCCCCGGGCCCGGTTTTGAAGAACCGCCGCAACTCGACGGCGCGCTCGGGATCACCCAATTCGTCCACGGCACGCGCGACATCGGCGGCGGTCGGCGCGGAGGTCATGCCCGAACTCCGCCGAAACGGCCGGGCGCCGCGAGCTGCTCATCGGGAAAACGCGCAACGGTCATGTACGGCAGTATCACTCACCGCGCACCCTTTTCCCGATGACAACGCGTCCGGCCGGCACGCGCCCGGCATCACTTGGCGAAGGTGCGCTCCGCCCGTGCCGGTGCGTGTGCGGACACCGCCCCCGCGGGGATGACGATGCGCCAGCTCGGTTGTTTGCGCACCGGGAACGGCGGGAGTTCGGCGGCGCTCGGTGCGGGCTCGTGCCGCTCGGCGGTGATGTCCCCGAATTCGACGACGGGCGCCGGTGGTGCCGCCGCTTCGTTCGGCGCCGCGTGGGCAGCACTCGGCGCGAGTTGCCCTGCGGTCGGTGCCAGATGAGATGCGGCCGGTGCCAGGTCAGGTGCCGTCGGCTTGAGTTGCGGTGCTGCCGGTATCGGGTGGGGCGCAACGGGTGCCGCAGGCGGTGTGTACGTCCGTTGCCGGGTCCGTGCGGTCGGCGCCGAGAAGTGTGCGGCTTCGACGAGCGTGGTCATCGGCCGGGCGACGGTGCGGGCAACCGGGGTTTCGCGCAGATGGTTGGTCAGCAGGCATGCCGCCGCGCCGAATGCGGTGATCCCGGCGAGCATCGCGGCGATGTCGAGGTGGGCGCCCGCCAGCTGGTGCGCGGCGTGGGCACCACCGAAGAGACCGCGGAGGATGCCGGAGAAACTGCTGTCGTCCGCGACCGCCGCCCGCAGCTCGGATTCCTTGTTGTCGAGATACAGCACGTCCGCGAGAACGAACAGCGCCACGCCGCTCCCCGCGACCGCGGCGGCGGTGGAGAAGATCGCGGCGCGGGTCCGCAGATATGCCGCCGCGGCGAAGATCGTGGCGAGGATAGCGACACAGGTCAGCACCGCCCAGGTGCCGCTGATATCGGTGTTGTGCGGACCCACGCCTCCCCAGTCCTGCTGGGATTCGGTGCCGGCCAGCCGGCCGAAGGCATCCGACCGGATCGCGCCACCCGGCCCGGACGCAGACAACCAGGGCTGGAACAACAGAACGAGAGTCGTGGCACTCAACCCGGCACCGCACAGGTATCCCCACACCGGACGGCGATCACTCGGCGGCGTCGGTAGTGGGCGGTATGACGATTCGGTGTCGCCGGTTCCGGGATGAACATCGCTCCAAGGCGTTCGGGTAGCCATAACTCCGGGTCTGTCTGTTACCGATGCGCCGGCGTCGTGGCGGCCGGCCCGGTAGGGGGTGGGTACGGAAATGCGTCGACGACCGCGCTGTACGTCTGCGAGAACGACGGTAGAACCGCGCCCGGTCGCGGACCACCAGACCTCCCACGAGTGGCTGGGGCGCAGGTCACAGCCCCGCCTCCGATGCTGCGCCACAGCAGCGCGGAGCGGTCGAAAGAACATGTCCCGGAACAGGATTCGTTCAGCGCCACCGGCTTCGGCACGGCGCGGCCGACGGGAGACACGGGCGCAACCGTGACCGGTTCAACACGGTCCGCCCGGTGCCCTCGCGAGACTAGACCGTGGGGCAGGCGCTATCGACCGCCCCGAGCACGCGGCCCGATTCGAAGGCCGCCGCACTCGCGGGCAGTGCACCGGCGCGGCCGCTGTTGTAGACGGTCACCGTGCCGGTCCCGGCCGTCGGCCGGCCCAGCGCGTCGATGCGCCGAAGTGTTTGGCCCGCAACGGCTTCCGCGCTGTCGAACAGCCGGACGCCGGGGGGCAGTGCGGCCACGATGGAATCGAGGACCAGGGGGTAGTGGGTGCAGCCCAGTACGACCGCCTCGGTGCCGGCGGGAGTCTGCTCGGCGGCGCGGGCGATGGCGTGTTCGACGGCCGGGAGATCCCCGCGGTCGATGGCGTCCGCGAGGCCGTGGCACGCCACACCCGTCACATCGGCCTCACCGCCGAAGCGGGCGATGAGATCGGCCTGATAGCGGCTCGCGGTGGTGGCCGCGGTCGCCCACACGGCGACCGACGCGCAGGCCGCGGCGGCGGGTTTGATCGCTGGGACGGTGCCGATCACCGGCACCTGGGGCCCGACCTCGGCCCGCACCTGCTCGAGTGCGGTGACGCTGGCGGTATTGCACGGCAGCACAATGGCCTCCGCGCCGAGCCGCAACGAGCGGCGGGCCGCATCCAGCACCCGATCGATCACCCACTGCTCGGGTTTCGGACCCCACGGCGCACCATCTGGATCCAGTTGCAGCAGCAGATCGAGGTCGGGACGCAACTTGCGCAGCCACGCCCCGGTCGGCAGCAACCCCAGTCCCGAATCGATGAGCGCAACGATCACGCAGCCACTGTATTAGCGTCGCCACGAACCCTTGCGCCCGACCGGGGTATCGGCCGAGTGGTGTTCCCGCGCCCTTCGGTCCGCCCCGGGCGTACGCGTTCAGCTCAGGGGTGCTGCGGACCGGGCGTTGGCGGCGAGTTCGGCGCGCATCTTCATGACCTGCGCGGTGCGTCCGCCACCGACCACAGCGGTCAGGACCCCGCCGTCGAAGTAGTGCGCCAGGAATTTGCGGCCGTCGTCTTCGATCACCCGGATCTCGTCGGCGCCCGCGGGAGTGCCGAGCACCTGGATCTTCAGGTCGTACTGATCACTCCACACGTACGGCACTCGGGCGGCCGCGGGCACGTCACCGCCGAGCAGGGCGGTCGTCAGGAGTCTGGCCTGTTCACCGGCGTTGGTCCAGTGCTCCACACGCTTGTGCCGGCCGTTGTCGTGGCGCCATGCCGCGACATCGCCGACCGCCCACACACCCTCGACCGAGGTGCGCCCCACCTCGTCGGCGAGGACACCCCCACCGGCCTGCGGCTCCGCCAGCGGGATGCCGGATCCGGCCAGCCACTCCGTGATCGGCGCGGAGCCGACACCGATGACGACCAGATCGGCGGCGACCGTACTGCCGTCGGCGAGCGTGGCCCCGGTAACCGCGCCGTCTTCGACCTGCAGTGAGCTCAGTCCGACACCGCAGCGCAGGTCCACGCCCTCGTCGCGGTGCATCCGACCCACCAGGCGCCCGACCGTCTCCCCCAGGGCGGCGGCCAGCGGAGTGGGCTGCGGTTCCACCAGCACGACGTCGACGCCGCGGGAACGGAAGCTCGCCGCCAGCTCGCAGCCGATGAAGCCCGCACCGACCACCAGCGCCCGCCGCGCGGTGGCCAGATTGTCGCGCAGTGCCGCCGCATCCTCGTGCCGGCGCAGGACGTGGACACCCGAGGCCTCGGGCAGACCCGGAATTCGCTTGGGACGCAGACCTGTTGCGATGATCAGCTGTCCGTACTCGAGCACGGAACCGTCGTCGAAGGTCACGGTGCGCGCCGCGGTGTCGACTCCGGTCGCGGCCAGTCCGAGTCGCAGCTCGATGTTCTTCTCGGCGAAGAATTCGGCCGGGCGCAGCGTCGTATCCTCGGTCTCGCCGCGCACGAACTGCTTGGACAGCGGCGGCCGATCGTAGGGCAGGCGCTGCTCGTCACCGACGAGGATCAGTCCGCCCTCGTATCCGGCGCGACGCAATTCCTCCGCGGTGCGCAGGCCCGCCAGACCTGCGCCGACGATCACGATCGGTGCTGTCATCGCTGCGCTCCCGGCTCGATTCCCACTGCTGGCACGTATTGCTGCACCAATCCACCATAAACTAGAACACGTTCTAGACTGTCGTGACGGGCGCCATATCCGACGCGAGTGTAGGAATTTTCCGGGCAGAGTATTGATCGGGCGGTCAATCAGAGTTATACCGAGATCAGAACACAATTCCGCCCCTGAGGAGGCCCCCAATGCTCACCGAAAACCGCACCCTGAGTTTCGTGGCCGTGGCACTGGGCGTCTACACCGCCCTGTCCCCCATCTGGACCGACCACAGCAACCGCGCCATGTGGACCCTGATCGTGCTCGGCGTACTGATCGCCCTGACCGGCCTGCTCCAGTTCACTCGCCCGGGAATCGCCACCACCGATTACGCCATGGGCCTGTTCGGTGTCCTGCTGTTCATTTCCCCGTGGGTGATGAACTACAGCTCCTTCAGCGCGGCGGCGTGGACGGCGTGGATCGTGGGCGTACTGACCGTCGTGGTGGCCCTCGCCGCCCTTCCGCAGGTCTCGGCGCGGATGCATACTGCTCACTGATGCAGAGGCCCACACCCCATCGAGCGGGGCGTCGCCGCAGCCGGAAAGTCGACGGCGACGCCCGTGCTCTGATTCTGGATGCCGCCGAAAGCCTGTTCGCGGCACACGGATTCGACGCGACCGCGACGGCTGCCATAGCCGCCGCGGCCGGCGTTCCGAAGGGGCTGGTCTTCTACTACTTCCCCACCAAGGACTCGATCCTCTCGGCGCTGATGGCCGAGCGGGTTCCCGCCCATCCGATCGACGACATCGCCACGGTGGTCAGCCCCGGCGATCCGGCGACCAGCCTGGTGAACCTCGACGCGGCGCTGAATCTGCGCGACCACCACTCCTCGGTACTGCGCGTGATCATGTGGCGCGAGGCCGATACGCATCCGGATGTGCGAAAACAGGTGCGCCGCATGCGCGATCAACTCCTCGACGTCACCGCCCGGGTACTGCAGGCGAGCGCACCCGGCCAGGTCCAGCCCGGAACTCTGCGCGCCTGCGCGGCCGCATGGGTGTCGGCCATGCTCACCATCGCGAGCACCGACCGGTTGCACGCACTCGACGGATTGACACTCGCCGGCGCCGAGGAGATCACGAACCTCTCCCGGGTCGTCGCGGCCGGTATGAGCAGCCTGGGCTGAGTCGGCGTCACCCGTTCAGCGATCCGGCAGCAGGCCGTCGACCAGCGCGCGCAGACCCTGTTCGTAGGTATCCGCCGCGGTGAGCGCGCTCCACCGGTCGGCCACGGCCGCCAAGCGCGGAAGCTCCTCGGCATCGATATCGGCGAAGACGCGCTCCCGGAACACGGGCCGATCGTCGCCGCGACGCCGGCGAGCCGCGGCGCGGATCAGAATTTCTCCGGCCGTGTAGTACCAGACGCTCCGGTAGGCGTGCACCGCCCGATCGGCATCCAGCCCGGCGTCCATCGCCGCGTCCAGAATCGCCTCGGGATACCAGAGCGCGGCCGGTGAGAGCAGGTCGTCGGCGGTCAGCACCTCGGTGATCCACGGAACCGGGGCCAGGACGTCGTGCATCGCGCGGGCCGCGACGATCAGGCGTTCCCGCGGGTCCTGCGGCAATTGCGGGCGCACCGCACCCGTGGCCACCTCATCGAGCAGGAGCAGCAGCAGCGCGTCCTTGTCCGGTACGTGGTGATAGAGCGCCATCGGCGTCGCGCCGAGTTCGGCGGCCAGGCGCCGCATGGTCAGCGCCTGCACGCCGTGGGTCTCGATCAGCTCGCGCGCGGCGGCCACGATCTGCGCGCGCGACAGCCGCGGCGGACGTCCGGTTCGGGTGCTCACCCGGCCATCTTGACACGAGGTCTCGACAACGAGCAGTGCGGTCGGTTACTTTTTATACATGTATAGAAAGTATTCGCCGGGGTTCGCTCTGGCGGCGATCACGATGGCGCAGTTGATGATTGCGCTGGATATGGCAGTGGTGAACGTGGCGCTGCCCGCCGTTCGCCGGGAGCTGGGGTTCGCACCGATCAATCTGTCGTGGGTGGTGCACGTCTACGCCCTGACCTTCGGCGGATTCCTCCTGCTGGGCGGGCGGGCCGGCGACCTGTTCGGCCGTCGGCGGCTGTTCGCGCTCGGGCTGTGCGGATTCGCCCTCGCCTCGCTGGCCGGTGGGCTGGCCCAGCAGCCGTGGCAATTGATCGCCGCGCGCGCTGTGCAGGGCGTGGCGGCCGCGGCCGTCGCACCGGCGACCCTCGCGATGCTGACCGTCCTGTTCCCGCACGGCCCAGCGCGGGTGCGCGCCTTCGGACTGTGGAGTGCGGCGAACGGCGCCGGTGGCGCGCTGGGCGTATTGCTGGGCGGCATCCTCACCGAATACGCCGGATGGCGGTGGGTGATGCTCGTCAATCTGCCGATCGCCGCGATCGTGCTGGGACTCGGCCTCTTCGGCATCCCGGCCGACCGCCGCGACGGGATGCGCCCACCGCTCGACATCGCCGGGGCGCTCACCGCGACCGGCGGCGCCGGATTGCTCGTTCTCGCCGTTGTCCGTACCGATCGCTACGGGTGGTTCTCGCCCGCGACCGTGGCGACGGTCGTGGCCGCACTGGTACTCCTGGCGGCCTTCGTATGGTTCGAACGGCGGGCCTCGGTGCCGCTGATACGGCTGTCGCTGCTGCGCAACCGGTGGGTCGCCGCGGCGGATCTGTTCATCGCTCTGGCCGCGGCGGGACAGTTTTCTGCCTTCTACTTCGTCTCGCTCTATATGCAGCAGTCGCTCGGAATGTCCGCGGCGGCAACGGGTCTGGCCTTCGTTCCGTTCTCCGCCGGGGTCGTCGCCGGGACCGTGGTCGCGACTCGGCTCGGCCACCGGCGTGCGCCGCGCACCCTGCTGATCTCCGGATCGCTGCTCGCCGCCGCGGGCCTCGGATGGTTCGCCCTGCTGGACGCCGGTGGCGACTTCGCCACCGCGGTACTGGGCCCCTCGCTCGTCACCAGTATCGGCTTCGGCCTGTGCCTGGCGCCGCTCGCGGCCGCGGCGACCACCGGCGTCGCCCCCGCGGAGGCCGGCATGGCATCCGGGCTGATGAACAGTGCCCGCCAGATCGGCGGCGCGATCGGATTGGCCGCCCTGGCCTCGGTCGCCGCCCAGCGCACCGGATCGGCGCAGACGCCCCAGGCCGTCACCGCGGGATATGCGACCGGGCTGGCGATCGGCGCGGTCCTGCTCCTCGCGGCCGGGGTCGTCGCTGCGGTGGTCATGCCGCGGACCACCGGCCGATCCACCTCCACACCCCTGCCCGCCCCGGCTCCGGTCGTGGCCGAATGAAAGGAAACACCATGTCACTCGCACCTGTCGACCTGTTCGCACGCGGGATCCGAATGCTGCCCGACGGCCGGGTTTTCGATGAACAACGCCGCATGTCCGGAGAGGTGGAGGGATGGACCCTGGCGGCCTTCCGGGTGGCCACCGACGCCGACGTCCACGGTGATCACTGGGAAATGCATCCGAGCGGAGAGGAACTGGTGGCGGTGCTCTCGGGCGGGATACAGATATATCTGCGCGAGAGCGGCGACCCGGCGGCATCGGTATCCCTGCGCGCCGGACAGGCGTTCATCGTGCCGCGCGGACGCTGGCATCGAATCGAAGTGGACGAGCCGAGCGAATTGATGTCGCTCACCCTGCGCCGCGGCACCGAACTCGAGAAACGGACGGATTGAGCTGCGGCGCAACGGTGGCGGGACCCGTCGCACACCCCGCGAACTCGCACCCGGAAAGGCGAGCGATAAGAATGGGGTGTATGACGGATCCAGCCAATGCCCGTTTCGGAGAACCCCATACCGCACGAGAGGGGCACCGACTGACCCGCTCCGAGGAGGAGCCGGGTCAGCAGGCGGGCAGCAGCGGACCCGCGCACGGCGGCGCCGAGAAGTTCGGACTGCGCTGGGACAGTGCCGAATTCGGTGAGTCCGGAAAGGGCGAGAGCGTTTTCGGGTCGCCACCGGGCGCCTCGCCGACCGATGTTCCGTCCTATTCACCCGACTACCTCAGCGGCAGCGCGGTTCCGGCGCCTCCTGCCGCACCGCCGCTGCCGGTCCGCGACACGTCGGCCCGCACCGCTATCCCGCCGCTGCCCACCCGAGAACCCGCGCAGCGCAGCATGTTCGCCTCGCCGTTCGATGCGGACTACGAGCGGGGCGCGGGGCAGCCGCAGGGCGATCCCACCTCGGCCGGCGACGAATCCGCTCCCACCTCCAGTTTCGCGGTGAGCGCAGCGGAGATGCCTCCCGTGGATCCGAGATCGGGGGTCCTGGGATCGTCCGCGGCTCCCGGCGAGATCGACACGCCGGAAAAGGCAAGCTGGGCAGACCAACTCGACGCCGGATCACAGGATCCGGAGGACACGGTCCGCCGCATCGCGGAGAGCCTGGGCATCGACCCCGGGCGCCAGAGTCGTTCCCGTAGCGCCGAGAACCAGCCCGCCGAGGCGTCTCCCGCCGAGGCGACTCCTGCCGAGCCGCCGGAGCCGCGTCGGGCCGATTCGGCCGAATCGGATGCCTCGTCCACCGCATCCGTCCCGGCTCCGCCGAAACTGCCGACGCGGCTCCCCACCCCTGCCCACGGCATCGCCCGGACCGAAGCGGCCGATGCCGCAACGGAATCTGCCGCCGCACCGGCGAGCGCAGATGCCCGCCCGGAAGCCACCCGCCGCCCCATCCCCCGGGCCGCCCGGCGGGCACGCGACAACGAGCCCGCCGCCGGTACCGCCGCCTCCCGGCTGTCCGGTGAGATCACCGCGACCACGGCAGCCGAACCCGCGGGCGAGGGCCAGCACGGCACCACGCGCCCCGCGAGCACGGAGTTGCCGGCCACCACAGTCGCGCCGGCCGACGAAGCTGAGCCCCGCCGCACGACGGCGAGCGACGACGAATCGGCGACCGCACGCGCGACATCACCCAGCGGCGAGGCCGCCCCCGCGCCGGCCGCGACGACATCGCCGGCCGGACAACCGGGCGACGACGCCCGTCGGCCCACGACCGCTACGGAATCGCCGACCGACGGCGACCACACCACACACAGCACGCGCGCCGCATCGGTCGCCGACAGCGCGCGAATCGCCGCCGAACACCCTGTCGCCGAGGCGGTTCCGACGACGGACGCCACCACCGAGGAGGACGAGAAGTCGCGCCCCGCGGCTCGGCTTCCGCATCGGCATTCGAACGAGCAGCCCCGATCCGACCACGCCGAAACAACCGGCCCGGCCCATTCCGGCCCGGCAGACGGTACGGACCGAGCCGACTCCGCAGACCCGCAGTCCTGGCAGAACACCGACACGCTGCCGGCGATTCGCAGCCGCGCGGAGAGCGCCGACGCCACCGCGCGCCCGTTCCCCACCCGCAACGGGGCGACGGTGGGACTGCGCTCCGCCCCGAGCACCCTCCTCGAACCGTCCGATACCGACATCCTCCGACGACGCGCAGCGGAAGCCCCTGCGGCGGAATTCGTTCCGACCAGCCGGCACCGGTCGCCCGCGGAGGGAACCAGAGCCGACGACCACCCGGCGACCGAGATGGCGGAAGAGGTTGCCACATCGCATGATTCGGCAATCGACGCCGTTCACGCGGAACCGGCAGCGGGTACCGGCGGCCGCCGAAATCGCCGCGCCACCAGCGATCACCACTCCGGCGACACCCCGACCGACATCGCGTCCCGCACCGGCGTGCCCCCGACCTCCCGGCGCGCGGCCCGCCGCCGAGCCGAAACCACCGGCGAACCCCCGGCCATCGACGTCGGCCTGGTGATGCAGCTACTGCTGGCCAGCCACACCCTGGAGAATGTGGCCCGCAACGCCGAAGCCGGCGACGTCGACCTCAACGGACTCATCACCGCCGCCCACCGAACCCGCACCGCCGCAGTCGAACTCGTCACCACCTGGTTCGGCGGCGCCGACCAGATGCGCGAATTCGCCGAAGCCCTCCTGGCCGCCACCGAGAACTGAGAACGCGAAAAGGGCCGCTCCCCAAGGGGAACGGCCCTTTTCATGCTGTCACGTGTCGTGACGGCGTTGTCTCACAGGGTCACTTGATGACCTTGGTGACGCGGCCGGCGCCGACGGTGCGGCCACCCTCGCGGATCGCGAAGCGCAGGCCCTCTTCCATGGCGACCGGCTGGATCAGCTTGACGCTCATCTCGGTGTTGTCGCCCGGCATGACCATCTCGGTGCCCTCGGGGAGGGTCACGACGCCGGTCACGTCGGTGGTGCGGAAGTAGAACTGCGGGCGGTAGTTGTTGAAGAACGGGGTGTGACGGCCACCCTCGTCCTTCGACAGGATGTACGCCTGGCCCTCGAACTCGGTGTGCGGGGTGGTGGTGCCCGGCTTGACGACGACCTGACCACGCTCGACGTCGTCACGCTTCAGACCACGAACCAGCAGACCGACGTTGTCGCCGGCCTGGCCCTGGTCCAGCAGCTTGCGGAACATCTCGATGCCGGTGATGGTGGTCTTCTGGGTCTTCTCGCGGATACCCACGATCTCGACCTCTTCGTTGACGTTGATCACGCCACGCTCGACACGACCGGTGACCACGGTGCCACGACCGGTGATGGTGAAAACATCCTCGATCGGCATCAGGAACGGCTTGTCGGTCTCACGAACCGGGTCCGGGATGGACTCGTCGACAGCGTTCATCAGCTCGACGACCGACTCGACCCACTTCTCGTCACCCTCGAGGGCCTTCAGGCCGGAGACGCGGACGACGGGGGCGTCCTCGTCGAACTCCTGGGCGGCCAGCAGCTCGCGGACCTCCATCTCGACGAGCTCGAGGATTTCCTCGTCGTCGACCATGTCCGACTTGTTCAGCGCGACCAGGATGTAGGGCACGCCGACCTGACGGGCGAGCAGCACGTGCTCACGAGTCTGCGGCATCGGGCCGTCGGTGGCGGCGACCACGAGGATCGCGCCGTCCATCTGGGCCGCACCGGTGATCATGTTCTTGATGTAGTCGGCGTGGCCGGGGGCGTCGACGTGCGCGTAGTGACGCTTCTCGGTCTGGTACTCGACGTGGGAGATGTTGATCGTGATACCACGAGCCTTCTCCTCCGGAGCCTTGTCGATCTGGTCGAACGCAAAGCTCTGGTTCAGGTCCGGGTACTTGTCAGCCAGCACCTTGGTGATCGCCGCGGTCAGCGTGGTCTTGCCGTGGTCGACGTGACCGATGGTGCCGATGTTGACGTGGGGCTTCGTCCGCTCGAACTTCGCCTTCGCCACTGTTGTCCTCCTGGACTAGTTAGTGCGTGCTTTTGTGCAGCAGTGCGGTTTGTACTTACAGGGGGTCGTGCGCGACCGAACGGGGCGGATTCTCGCAAATCCGCCCCGACTGCGATTACTCGCCGGTCGCCTTGGCGATGATCTCCTTCGCCACGTTGGCCGGAACCTCCGCGTACGAATCGAACACCATGGAGTAGTTCGCCCGGCCCTGGGTCTTCGACCGCAGGTCACCGATGTAACCGAACATCTCCGAGAGCGGAACCAGCGCCTTGACGACACGGGCACCACTGCGTTCCTCCATGGCCTGGATCTGGCCACGGCGGGAGTTCAGGTCGCCGATCACATCGCCCATGTAGTCCTCGGGCGTGATGACCTCGACAGCCATGAGCGGCTCGAGGATCACCGGACCGGCCTTACGGGCCGCTTCCTTCAGCGCCATCGAACCCGCGATCTTGAACGCCATTTCCGAGGAGTCGACCTCGTGGTAGGCGCCGTCGAGCAGGGTGGCCTTCAGGTTGACCAGCGGGTAACCGGCGAGGACACCGTACTGCATGGAGTCCTGGATGCCGGCGTCCACCGACGGGATGTACTCGCGCGGAACGCGACCACCGGTGACCTTGTTCTCGAACTCGTAGGTCGCGCCGTCCTCGCCGGTGAAGGGCTCCAGGCCGATGATGACGCGGGCGAACTGACCCGAACCACCGGTCTGCTTCTTGTGCGTGTACTCGAGCTTCTCGACCGGCTTGGTGATCGTCTCGCGGTACGCGACCTGCGGCTTACCGACGTTCGCCTCGACCTTGAACTCGCGCTTCATCCGGTCGACGAGGATGTCGAGGTGCAACTCGCCCATACCGCCGATGACGGTCTGGCCGGTTTCGGCATCCAGCTTGACGGAGAAGGTCGGGTCCTCTTCGGCCAGCTTCTGGATCGCGGTGCCCAGCTTCTCCTGGTCGGACTTGGTCTTGGGCTCGATCGAGACCTCGATGACCGGATCCGGGAAGGTCATGGACTCCAGCACGATCTGGTTCTGCGGATCGCACAGGGTGTCACCGGTGGTGGTGTCCTTCAGGCCGATGACCGCGTAGATGTGGCCGGCCGACGCCGAGGGAACCGGGTTCTCCTTGTTGGAGTGCATCTGGAACAGCTTGCCCAGACGCTCCTTCTTGCTCTTGGTCGAGTTGATGACCTGAGCGCCGGAGTCGACCTTGCCCGAATACACGCGGACGTAGGTCAGCTTGCCGAAGAACGGGTGCACGGCGATCTTGAACGCCAGCGCGGCGAAGGGCTCGTCGGCACTCGGCTTACGAGTGATGACCTCGTCTTCCTTGCCGGGGACGTGGCCTTCCACGTTCTCGACGTCCAGCGGCGAGGGCAGGTAGTCCACGACGGCGTCGAGCATGGGCTGCACGCCCTTGTTCTTGAACGCCGAACCACACAGCACCGGGTACAGCTCCGAGGCGACGGTCAGCTTCCGGATGGCGCCCTTGATCTCGTCGATCGAGAGCTCCTCGCCACCGAAGAACTTCTCCAGCAGCGCCTCGTCCGACTCGGCGACGGTCTCGAGCAGCTCCTGGCGGTACTGCTCGGCCTTCTCCTTGAGATCGGCCGGGATTTCCTGGACCTCGTACTTCTCACCGAGCTTCGTCTCGCCGGTCCACACCTTGGCGTTCATCTCGACCAGGTCGACGATGCCCTCGAAGGTGTCCTCCGCGCCGATCGGCAGCTGGATGACCAGCGGCTTCGCACCGAGACGGTCCTTGATGGTCTGCACGGTGAAGTAGAAGTCGGCGCCCAGCTTGTCCATCTTGTTGACGAAGCAGATGCGCGGCACGTCGTACTTGTCGGCCTGACGCCAGACCTGCTCGGACTGCGGCTCGACGCCCTCTTTACCGTCGAACACCGCGACGGCGCCGTCGAGCACGCGCAGCGAACGCTCCACCTCGACGGTGAAGTCGACGTGGCCGGGGGTGTCGATGATGTTGATCTGGTTCTGGTTCCAGAAACACGTCACCGCCGCCGAGGTGATGGTGATGCCGCGTTCCTGCTCCTGCTCCATCCAGTCGGTGGTCGACGCACCGTCGTGGGTCTCACCGATCTTGTAGTTCACACCGGTGTAGAACAGGATTCGTTCGGTCGTGGTCGTCTTGCCGGCATCGATGTGCGCCATGATGCCGATGTTGCGGACCTTGTTGAGGTCGGTGAGCACGTCCTGTGCCACGGAAATCTTCCCCGCTCTGCTCTGTTAGCGATCAGCTAGTCGGTATTTTCGGGAACGGCCCGGGCGGTTCCGCCGCGATGCGGGCCCCTGGCCTTCACTATGTCAACGTCGGGTGCGGCTGATAAGTGCCCTGCTGAGAGCACGTGCCGCACCCGACTGTGACTCGCCTCCCGGCGCCGTTCCTTCACCGGCGGACCGGGTGACCAATCACCAGCGGTAGTGCGCGAACGCCCGGTTGGACTCGGCCATCTTGTGGGTGTCCTCGCGACGCTTCACCGAAGCGCCCAGACCGTTGCTCGCATCCAGCAGCTCGTTGGCCAGACGCTCGATCATGGTCTTCTCACGACGCGCGCGCGAGTAGTTGACCAGCCAGCGCAGCGCCAGGGTGTTGGCGCGACCCGGACGAACCTCGACCGGGACCTGGTAGGTGGCGCCACCGACACGACGCGGCTTCACCTCGAGGGCGGGCTTGACGTTGTCGAGCGCACGCTTGAGGGTCACGACCGGATCGGTGCCGGTCTTCTCGCGCGCCTGCTCGAGGGCACCGTAGACGATGCGCTCGGCGGTCGACTTCTTGCCGTCCAGCAGGATCTTGTTGACCAGCTGAGTGACCAGCGGCGATCCGTAGACCGGATCGTTGATCAGCGGACGCTTGGGTGCGGGGCCCTTGCGTGGCATATCAGCTCTTCTCCTTCTTGGCGCCGTAGCGGCTGCGGGCCTGCTTGCGGTTCTTCACACCCTGGGTGTCGAGCGAGCCGCGGATGATCTTGTAGCGCACACCGGGGAGGTCCTTCACACGACCACCGCGAACGAGCACCATCGAGTGCTCCTGCAGGTTGTGACCCTCGCCCGGGATGTAAGCCGTGACCTCGACCGCGCTGGTCAGGCGAACACGCGCGACCTTACGCAGCGCGGAGTTCGGCTTCTTCGGGGTCGTGGTGTACACGCGGGTGCACACGCCACGACGCTGCGGGCTCCCCTTCAGGGCCGCAGTCTTGGTCTTGGCGACCTTGTCGCGACGACCCTTGCGGACCAGCTGGTTGATGGTTGGCATATACCGGCTTTCCTTATTCAGTAACCAGGTGTCTGGAACTCTTCGATGTCTGTTTGTCGGCGGCGCTCCCCGATTCCCCGGAGTTCACGCCGCGGTCATAGAGCTGTCACCACTTGCCCGGATCGCGTTCGCACGCGTCCCGAGGTCGGGCGTGTCGCGCGCAGTACATGCCTACTTTTCCGGGCACGCTGAAACGGTCGGCCGCTCTCGCTGGCTTACGTTCTACGCACAAACTTGCCCGCACGCTTCCGGGCACAGCGATCCACGATACCCGTCGGCGCGGCGGGGGGCAAAAGTGGGGTCCGCATGCCCGGGCCCACCACCGACTATGCGATTTCACTATCTCTCGAGGTCCACCGATCGGCGCATCCGGGGCAGGGCTCGCCTCAGCGCGCCAGATTCAGCGTCAACTCGGCCAGCTTCTTCGCCCCGGCACACGGATCCGGATGGCCACCCGGCCGGTAGTTCACCCACCAGCCGATGATCCCGGTGTCCGCGGCCGGCGCCATCACGCCGCACGAATCCGGATCGCCCGGCCGCTGCACCTGCAGCGAGCGCCGGCCCTGCACGTTCACATCGGTGGTGATGTAGCCGAGCCGGTCGTTGTTGGCCTTCTCGTTCGGCAGCGAACCCATCTCGTACCAGTTCAGCGTGGCCATCCCGTCGCCGCCGGGCGTACCCGACAGATCCCACATGCACACCGCGCCGTTGAACGAACCCTGTGCGTCCTGGGCACCGGTCGCCTTGGCGATGTCGTCCTGCTTGACGACCTCGCATTCGCGCAGCAACTTGTCGAAGTTCATGTTGACCCCGCCGCCGCTACCCGCCGGCAACGCGGTCCCGGAGACCGTGCGGCCGCAGCCGCCGACCGCCACCCCGACCGTGAGCGCGAGGACCGCGATCCCGCCCGCCCGCACACCGCGCCGGACGCGGCCCCCATCACGCATGCCGTTGCTCATATCAGCCGCCCTCACTTCAGACGCTGCACGGTCAGTTCGGCCAGTTTGCGGTTCTTGTCGCACGGCGTCGCCGACACCTGCCCGAACGCGCCGGCCGAGGTCGACCATTCGAAGAAGTCGTCGCCGAGCTGCACGGCGAAATCACAGATGGTGCCGTCCTGGCTCGCGTCCTGGAAACCCTGATGACCGCCGACCTCGATCGACTCCGGATTGCGGCCCTGCGCGGTGACCCACGCCTTCTCCCGCCCGATCGGGCTGCCCCGATACGACGCGAACGTCACACTCGGACCGCCGATTCCGCCCGCCTGCCAATTGCAGCCGACCGAGTTCTTGAACACCTGCGAGATCTGACCGAGCCCACCCAGATTCCGGACCTCGTCATCGGTGACATGCCCGCACTCCCCCGCGAACGGACCCAGCGCCGCCACCTTCGCGGGCGGGCGGACCGACGGAGAGTCGCTGCCCGAATCATCCCCCGACCCGCAACCCGCCAGCAGCGCCGCGAGAGCCGTCCCGGTGACAATCGCCGCCGTCAATCGCATGATGGGCACTCTATGTTATCGGCGGCGCAGGTGCTCCTCCGCTGCGCCGACCCGGCTACTCGGCGGTCGGGTCGGCCAGGCCGTGGCGGTAACCGTAGCGGACCGCGTCGGCGCGGTTGCGGGCGCCGATCTTGGCGAAGGCGTTGTTGATGTGGGTCTTCACCGTCGCCGGCGAGACGAACAGGTGGGCGGCTATCTCGGCGTTGCTCAGTCCGCGCGTGATCAGCGCGACAACCTCCGCCTCGCGAGCGGTGAGGCCGTCGGGATTCGGCGTAGCGGGGGCGGACACCGCCTCGGATCGGGGAGCTTCACCGATCAGCGCGTCCACCAGCCGCCGGGACACCGTGGCGTCGAAGGTGGACTGCCCGGCCGCCGCGGCGCGCAGGGCGGCGACGATCTCCTCCCGGCCGGCGTCCTTGGTGAGGTAGCCGCGCGCACCCGCTCGCAACGCGCTCACGATCGAGGCGTCGTCGGCGTAGGTGGTCAGCACCAGCACCGCGGTCCCGGGATGGCCGGCCGCGATCCGGCGGGTCGCCTCGACACCGTCCAGGACGGGCATCCGCAGATCCATGAGCACCACGTCCGGATCGGTCTCCGCCACCGCCCGCAGTGCCTGTTCCCCGTCCCCCGCGGCGCCGACCACGCTCACCTCGTCGACCAGTCCCAGCAGTGCGACCAGACCCTCACGCATCACCTGCTGGTCGTCGACCACCAGCACCCGCAGCGGCTCCCGGCGCTCACTCAATCGGAACCTCCGCCGTCACAACCCATTCGCCGTCGGCCACACCGGACGACAGTGCGCCCCCGGCCAATGCGATCCGCTCACGCATTCCGGTCAGACCGTACCCGCCGGGCAGCGGATCGCGAGTCTGCTTTTCCGCGACCGCGTTTCGCACCGACAGTCGCACCTCGCCGGCCGTGAAGACGAGCGCGACGTGCACCGGCCGCCCCGGTGCGTGCTTGGCGGCATTCGTCAGCGCCTCGCGCAGTGTGCGCACCAGCGAGACCGCGGCACCCGAATCCACCGGCCGGGCGGGACCGTCACAGCGCAACTCCACCGTCATCCGATGATCGCGGCGATAGCTCTCGACCAGTTCACGCACGGCATCGGGCAGCGGTGGCACGTCGCCGCGCAGCGCGGCCACCGCACCGCGCGCCTCGATCACCCCGTCGCGGGCGAGCCGGTGCGAGCGCCGCACATGCGCCAATGCGCCCGGTATATCGCCTCTTTCGTCGAGCAGCAGTTCCGCGACCTCCAACTGCATACTCAGCGCACCGAGCGAATGCGCCAGGACGTCGTGCAGCTCCCGCGCGATCCGGGCGCGTTCGTCCAGCGCCGCCGCCCGGGCGTGTTCGTCCTGCGCGCGACGGGTCTGCTCGAGCAGCAGTCGGGTCTGGCGGACGCGCAGTCGGTGCAGGCGCCGATACAACCCGAGCAGCAACAGAATGACGAGCACGCCGACATAGGTGAGCGTATCGCCGATGTCCTTGCCGGCCAGCGCGCAACCGGCGATCAGGACCGCGACCTCGGCCGCGAACCCCAGCAGGATCACTCGGGTGCCGGACCGGAACTGCTGGGCGAGCACGCTGGCCGCCGCGCACAGCATGATGAACGCGGAGATGTCGGGGGCCGGTCCGACGACCGCCGCGCTCAGCAACGCGCACCAGGTCAACGCCAAAGTGGCCGCCCGCGGATACCGGGATTCGACCACGGCGAACACGAGCCACCCGGCATAGGCGGCCACCAGCACCGCCCACAGCCACGCCGGCAGCGGATCGCGGTGGTCGAACAGCAGATTGGCGGCCAGCAACGTCGCGCCGATGACACGCATCAGCGGGCTGGCGTCGGGATCGTTGCCGATCAGCCGTCGCCCGAACTCCCGCAACCCCTCTCGCATGACCCTCCTGACGACATTCCGCGTCGGTACCACGACGGTAGGCGCGGCGGGATCGTCGCCGGAAGGTCCGCCGGGCCGAGATGCCGCCGCGGTCGCTCCACCCGCGGGTGGAGATCTCACGATCCATCTCCCGGCCGAGGCGCGCGCAGGTCCGAAATCCCTAGCGTGGCAACGACATAACGTCCAGTACTCGCAGGGGAGATACCGATGCCCGACACCGCCACACGCACTCTCGACAGCTCCGGTAGCCGACTACGCCGGGCGCGGCGGGTGCTGGCACTCGCAGCCGATATCGGGCTGTCGCCCGCGACCTACTATCTGCTGATCGCGGCCGGGTGCACCAGCTATCGCGCGCTGGTGTGTTCGACGGTCGTCGCGGGCATTTGGGCGCTCGGCATCGCCGCGGCGCGCCGCAAGGCCGACGGCGTCGCCGTATTCGTCTTCCTGCTCAACGCGCTGGGTCTGGTACTGGCCGTACTGGGCGGCGACGAGCGAATGATGCTGGCGAAGGATCCGATCACCTCGGCGGTGATCAGCGTGCTGCTGGCGGGCAGTTGCCTGCTGGGCCGGCCGGCGATGTTCGCGGTCTCGCGGCGCATGCACGCACTCGGACCGGATTCCGCGGCACGCTGGGAAACGTTGTGGTACAACGACTCCGACGTCCGTCACACGTTCACGACCGCCACGGTGGTGTGGAGCGCCGGACTCGCGGCCGACGCGGTGGTACGGCTCCTGCTGATCTACTCCCTGCCGGTATCGGCGTCCGTCGCGCTGATGAACCCGGTGCAATGGGCGATCATCGCCGCGCTGGGGTTCTACACGGTGCGGTCGCGGCGGCGCCTCGACGTCAAGGCGCGGCTGCGCGCCCTGCCCGACGCCGAGTGAGGGCGGCCGGTCACAGATTCCCGCGCGCGTGCTGTTCCCGCTCGATCGCCTGGAAGAGGGCCCGGAAATTCCCCTTTCCGAAGCCCAGTGAGCCGTGCCGCTCGATCAATTCGAAGAATACGGTCGGGCGGTCGGTGAGGGGTTTGCAGAAGATCTGCAGCAGATAGCCGTCCTCGTCGCGGTCGACGAGAATGCCGCGCGACTGCAGGTGCCGCACCGGCACCCGGACGTGGCCGATGCGGGCGCGCAGTTCGGGATCCTCGTAATAGGCGTCCGGGGTGTCGAGGAATTCGATGCCTTCGCGGCGCAGGGCGTCGACCGTGCTCAGGATGTCGCCGGTGGCCAGGGCGATGTGCTGCACGCCGGGGCCGCCGTAGAACTCCAGATATTCGTCGATCTGTGAGCGTTTACGCCCGGCCGCCGGTTCGTTCAACGGGAATTTCACGCGATGGTTGCCGTTGGCCACGACCTTGCTCATCAGGGCCGAATATTCGGTCGCGATATCGTCGCCGACGAATTCCGCCATATCGGTGAAGCCCATGACGCGGCGATAGAACTCCACCCACTCGTCCATCCGCCCGAGCTCCACATTGCCCACGACATGGTCCACGGCCTGGAACAGCCGATGCGGCACCCGCGGCTGATAACCCGACCGGCGTGCGATATATCCGGGCAGATACGGACCGTGATAGCGCGACCGGTCGACGAGGGTGTGGCGGGTTTCGCCGTAGGTGGCCAGGGCAGCCGTGCGGACCGTGCCGAATTCGTCCGACGCGTCGTGCGGCTCGGCCAGGATCCGCGCGCCGTGGCGCCGGGCGTGGGCGATGCAGCGGTCCACATCGGGCACCTCGAGCGCGATGTCGACGATGCCGTCGCCGTGCCGGTCGTGGTGGGCGACCAGCGGACTGGCCGGATCCACCGCCCCGCACACCACGAATCGCGCACTGCCGCTGCGCAATACGTAGGACTTGTGGTCACGATTGCCGGTCTCCGGTCCGGAATAGGCCTCCAGCGCCATTCCGAAGGCCTGCAGATAGTGCGTGAACTGGGTCGCGTTGCCGACCACCCACACCAGCGCGTCCCACCCGAGGACGGGGAAGGGATCGGCACCGGGATCGTGGTCGACCAGGCCGACCAGCCGGCGCAGCTCCGCATCGCCCGGCACCGCGGGCCGGGTGGTGCGGGAGAGGTCCTCGATTGTCATGCCTCCAGATAATCTCCGCGCCGAGGTTCTGGGCAATATCGAGGATTTCGAGTAGACACCCTGGCTCAATTGGTCACCACAGGCCGCCGAGTGCTGGACAATTTGAATAGCTGCGCGCCCACGTCGCGGGTGGCGCGGCGCCGGGCCGAATACAGGAGACGACGATGACGCGCACCCACGCCAAACTGGACGAACTGGATCTGGCGATCCTCACCGCCATGCACGAGTACCAGAAGGCGGGCGTCCTCGAGCTGTCGCGACGCACCCGGGTGGCTCGGGCGACCGTACAGTCGCGCATCGCGCGCATGGAGGAGGCCGGGGTCATCGCCTCCTACGATCCGCGGGTCGACGTCACCGCCGCCGGATTCGACGTGCAGGCCTTCGTGAGCCTGGAGATCGCCCAGGGCGCGCTGGACGCGGTGACCACCGATCTGGAGGCCATCCCCGGCGTGCTCGAGGCCTATGCGACCACCGGTTCCAGCGATGTCCTGTGCCGCATCGGCGCCGATTCGCATGCGGGCCTGCAGGCGGTGCTGCTGAGTATCGACCGCAGCGCCGCGGTGGTGCGGTCGCACAGTGTGATCGTGCTGTCCACGGTGGTCGCCCAGCGCACACTGCCGCTGCTGCGCACGCTCACCCCGGCGGGGACGAGTAAGGCTCCGGCATACCGGAATTCGACGCCCTGAGCGCGCCCCGGCGCGGGGGTTCTGCCGCGATGTGGGGCGGCCCGTCCGCTCGTGGCCGCGGCAAGCACCCGATGCTATGCCCGGGTTTTGAGATTCGCTCCGGGCGCGAGGATTTCGACGTCGGGCGGCAAGTTCGGTTCCAGGAAATCCAGCAGGTCGCGTGCTTCCGCTTCGACCTCGGCCGCTTCCCGCGCCGACCACTCCCGGCTCGGGGCGATGCGCAACCGCGCCGCCGACTTCTCGACGAAGATCTTGTAGATGCCGGCCAGAAACCCGTCGATGAGCACCGGACACACCTGCGCGGCCATATGGTGCAGGGGCAGCGGGGCGTTCCCGGGAATGATCCGGCTGCGATCCCGATGCGACAGCAGGACGTTGTCGTACCAGCCCAGCAGCCGGACAGGTACGGGCAGATCGGGATCGGCGAGTTCGGCGTCGGCGGCGTCGTAGAGGACGCGGCCGCGCTCGTCGGTGTAGGTGCGCACGCGGTCGCCCAGCCCGTCCAGAATTTCCTTGATACCGAGCAGTCGCGACCAGGTCTGCACATCCATCGTGGTCGCGGGGCCGAAGGCGCGCAGATAGCGAACGACCAACTCCTGCACCGGATATGCCTCGTCGAGGGGCGCGTCCAGCCAGGGTTCGATGCGCGACCACACCGGACGGCTGTTGTTCCGCCACAAGCCGCGCGGCGGGGTCTGCAACACCGGAAGCTGATAGAGCCAGGTCTGCGTCACGGCAGTGGGCTCGCGGTCGGGATATTCCTCGACGGCGCGGGCGCGCAGCTCTGCCGACGACATCGGCTGCGCCCCCAGCACCTTCTCACCCCGGGCGCGTACCTCCTCGGGATCGAGCCCGACCATCGCGCCGTAGAAGAAGCCCTTGCGGAACGGGATCTTCTCCAGTTCCGGCTGGATATGCGGCGCGATGCGCAGCGCATCCGCCGCCGTCACCAGGTGAATAGTGGCGCGCATCAACGTGATTCGCACCAGCGAGCGATTCTCGAGTCCGGCCGAGACCGCCGCCGGGTCGAAATCGCTGATCCGGCTCCACAATCCGACGTACGGCGGCGTCACGTCCTGGGCCTGCAGCCCGACCAGATGTTCACACAGCTGCGGGACCGGCACCGACGACCGGCGCAGCAGGTGCTGCCGGGCCAGCAGGGTGCGATTCAGAATCCGATCGGACAGTTTCATGATGCGCTCACCCTACGGCCCGGCACCGACATCGAACGCCTGCCGGACGAGAGCCGCTCAGCGCACGGTGACGACGACTTTGCCCTTCGCCGAACGGTTGTCGAGCGCGGCGACGGCGGCCGCGGTCTCCGTCAGCGGGTACAGCACGGGCTGCGGCGCCGCGATCTTGCCCGATTCCAGCAGCGGCGCGACCTCGTCCCACTGCTCCTGCAGATAGCCCGGATGGGTCATCACCCATTCTCCCCAGGCCGCGCCGATCACCTCGACGTTCTTGAGCAGCAAGCGATTCACCTTCACGGTGGGGATTTCACCCGCGGTGAAGCCGACCACGAGCAACCGCCCGGCCGGCGCCAGCGAGCGAATGCTGTCGGTGAACCGGTCGCCGCCGACCGGATCGAGCACTATATCGACGCCCCGCCCGTCGGTCAGTTCCTTCACCGCGGCCAGCCAGCCGTCGGTGAGTACCACATCGGAGGCGCCGTTGGCCCGCGCGACCTCGGCCTTCTCCTCGGTACTCACCACGGCGATCACCCGGCCCGCGCCCAGCGCCTTCGCCATGCGCAGGGTGGAGGTGCCGATGCCGCCGGCGGCGCCGTGCACGAGCACGGTCTCCCCCTCGGCCAACCGGCCCCGGTTGCGCAGGCAGAAGTGCACGGTCAGATCGTTGAACAGAATTCCCGCACCCGCTTCGAGGGAAATGTTGTCCGGCAGCCGGAACACCATCTCCTTGGCGGTGACCGCGGTTTCGGCGACGGCATTGCCCAGCATGGTCAGCGCCACCACCCGATCACCCGCCCGGACCCGCGCATCCTCGGGCGCCGAGCGCACGACCCCGGCCACCTCGCCACCGACCACGAACGGCAGTTCGGGTTTCATCTGATAGAGCCCCCGGGTCATCAGCACATCCGGAAACGCCACCCCCGCGGCATGGACGTCGATCACCACTCCACCGGGGAATTCCGCCGGTTCGGGGATGTCCACGACCTCGATGGATTCGGGCCCCTCGAGCTTGCTCACCTGGGCTGCGCGCATGAAACGACCTCTCTGTCCGCGGCTGCTTTCCCACAAGTTAACCGGTCTTCGCACACCCCTGTCCACAGGTCCCCGATTTGCTACGCTTGGGCCCGCTGAACTGAGCGAAGAGGGGGATTTCTCATGGCCGGTCCCAACGATCCACCCGCGAACGCGATGAAGATCGATCCCGCGGCCCTGCAAAGTTTCGCGAAAACCCTGCGCGACGAGTCCGACGCCATCGGCAAACTCGACTCCGGGCTGGCCGGCGCCGCCGGGGCGCTTCCGGGCACCGGCTGGGACGCGGCCTGCAACGGCGCCAAGGATTCGGTCGAGAACGCGTTGAAGCGAATCGGTTCGCGCGTAACGCATATCGCCGACACCGTCGAACAGGCCGGCAAGGTCATCATCGATACCGACCAGCAGTTGCGCGACGATCTGAACAAGATCGGTATCCGCGCATGAGCGGCGCGGCATTGACCATCCCCGACGTCGAGAAATGGGACCCGGACAAGCTGGGCACCGCCGCGACCGCCGTCGGCAAACTCTCCGGGGACCTCGACCAGGCCGTCGTCGCCGCCGTGAACAGCACGCAGAAACTCGGTCAGGACCAGAAATGGGGCGGCGGTGCCGCGCAGGCCGCCGACGGCCGGATGCAGGTGGAGAAAAGCCGGGCTTCGACAGTGAGCCAGGCGGTTCTGGGATTGCAGACGGCACTGAACCAACAGGTCGAGAATCTGAAGAACGCCAAGCTCGCGGTGCTGCAGATGCGCGATCAGGCGACCTTCGTACCCGCCCCCAGCGTGATGCCGGCGTTCGAAGTGAATCCCGACGGCACGGTGAATCCGCAGCAGCGGCTCGACTGGCTCGACCAGCACCGCGACAAGCTCAACGACATCGAGTACACGGCGAAGACCACCGAGATCAAGACGGATGCCGCCGCGCACGAGTGGGCGATCGTCAACGCCCTGAAAAACGCGCAGACGGTCGCGGATTCGGCGATCACGGCCCTCAACGGCGCCAAGGCCCCGGTCGATGCCGCGTTCGCCGGACTCGGCGACCCGGTCACCGGCGCCGGCGCCGCACCTCCGGCGCCACCCGCTCCCACCGTCCCCGCCGCGGCGGCGCCACCCGCCGCCCCGACCGCCACACCGGTCGCGAGCCATTCGGGCATCCCGGCGTCCTCCAGCCTGATGGGCAACTCCCATCACGGCGGCGGCACCAGTTCCTACAGCGGCGGCAGCTACGGCGGCGGCAGCTCCAACGGCCCCACCAGCGGCCCGCCGCCCACGGCCCATCCGTCCGGTGATGTGCAGCAGTGGATCGCCCAGGCCAAACAGGTCCTGATCGAGATGGGCTATCCCCCGGAATCGATCGACGAGAACGCCATCGCGCTCATCATCGAGCACGAATCCGGCGGCGATCCGAACGCGATCAACAACTGGGACAGCAACGCGGCGGCCGGCCATCCGTCGAAGGGTCTGATGCAGTGCATCGACAGCACCTTCAACGCCCATGCGGCCCCGGGCCACACCGACATCTGGAACCCGGTCGACAACATCGTGGCCGCCACGCGCTACTCGATCGACCGCTACGGTTCGCTCGACAATGTGCCGGGCGTTTCCGCGGTCTCCGGTGGTGGCGGCTACGTCGGCTACTGATCGGCGGCCGCGAACACCCCACGCCGCGACACAACTGGACATTTGCTACGTGTGAGTAGAGCCATCTCGGCGTAACAGTGTGACCTGCGCCCCGTAAAGTCATGTCACAAGAAGCACCGCATGAAGTACGCGGCACACCGTGCAGCGCGAGGAGCACCAGTGTCACTCGATCAGCCACTCGCCCCGCTTCCCCAGGAGGGCATGGGCTTCGCCTCGGCGTGGCCCATCCGGGCTGGCGATGTAGATCCCTACAGCCGGCTGCGGCTCGACGCCGTGGCTCGATATTTGCAAGACATCGCGTGGGAAGAGTTGCACACCACGTTCTTCCACCGCACGGACCCGGCGTGGATCGTGCGCCGCACCGTGATCGACGTGGTGCGTCCGATCGTCTGGCCGGACCGGGTGCAGTTGCGGCGCTGGTGTTCGGCGATGTCGACCCGGTGGACGAATATGCGGGTGCGGATCACCAGCGACAGCGGCGGCCTGATCGAGACCGAAGGCTTCTGGATCAATATCAACGAGTCGACGAATATGCCGACCCGGATCAGCGACCAGGGATTGGCACATCTGGCCCGCACCACCGACGAACATCGGCTGCGCTGGCGGCCGTGGCTGACCGATGCGGTGCCGCCGGAATCGGACACCGATCTGACGTTCCCGGTGCGCGCGACCGATATCGACCAGTTCAACCACGTCAACAACGCCATGTACTGGCAGGCGGTGGAACACTTCCTGGTGGACTATCCGAAGTTGGTGGCCGGGCCGCATCGCGCGGTGATCGAATATGTCGCGCCGGTGCTGGCCCGCCAGCACATCAGCGTGCGCAGCCGCTACGAGCCCGGCGACCGCAACGGCCAGCCGGTGCTACGGCTGTGGTTCATGGTCGGCGGCACCATCACCACCACCGTGCGGATCGGCGCGCTACCGACCTGAGCGCGGATAGCGGAGAGTTCGCGAACGACCCCCGCCGACTTCCGGACCCTCATACGGGGAGGGTCCGGAAGAGCCGGCGTTCAGCCGCGTGCGGCTTTGAGCAGATCCTCGATGGTGGTGAATTTGACGCGCGGGCGTCCGCCGGACTTGCCGGCGTTCTTCTCGGCGGCGTCGATGGCCTTCCAGCCGTCGCGGCCGACGGCGTCGGGCTGGCGCTGGGCGAGCAGGGCCTCGAGCGCGGCCCGATCTCCTTGCGGGGCAGCCAGTTTGCCGGAGGTGAAGTCCTCGAGCAGCTGTTCCACGGTTTCGGTGGCATCGACGCGGTTGGAACCGATCACGCCACGCGGACCACGCTTGATCCAGCCCGACACATAGACGCCGGTGACGTGCGCGCCGTCGGCGACCACGCGGCCGTGCTCGTTGGGCACGATCCCGGCGCGCTCGTCGAACGGCAGATCCGCGATGGGAACACCGCGATAGCCGATGGACCGCAACACCATCGACGCCGGCAGCGTCTCGCGGCGATCCGAGGCCCGCGCAACCACGCGCCCGTCCTCGGAAACCAGTTCGTTGTGCACGAACTCGAGCTCCTCGACATGACCGTCGCCGCGGATCTCGGTCGGTGAGGCCAGGTAGCGGAACACGATGCGCTTGTTGTCCGGATTGGGGGCCTTGGCCGCGTATTCCTGGGCCAGTTCGTACTTCAGCCGCAGCGAAGGCTCGATATCCGGGTCATCCAGCAGCGCCTGGCTCGCCGGATCCAGCTCCAGCTCGGCCGGGTCGATGATCACATCGACGCCCTTCAGATGCCCCAACGCCAAAAATTCCGCCGACGTGTAGGCCGCCTGCAGCGGTCCACGCCGGCCGAGCACCACGACCTCACGAACATTGCTGTCGCGCAGCGCGTCCAGGGCGTGGTCGGCGATATCGGTCTTGGCCAGCTCATCCGGCGGCAGCGTCAGCACGCGCGCGACGTCGAGGGCGACGTTGCCGTTACCCACGATCACCACCCGCTCACCGGACAGGTCGAAACCGCGCTCGGCGTAGTCGGGGTGGCCGTTGTACCAGGCCACGAACTCGGTCGCCGAGTGGCTGCCGGGCAGATCCTCACCCGGCACGTCCAGGCGGCGGTCGGCCGAGGCGCCCACGGCGTAGATCACCGCATGGTGATGAGCCTGCAGCTCCTCGTGCGAAATATGTTTACCCACCTCGACATTCAGGCGGTACTGCAGAGTGTCACGACGGAACGCGCTCTCGAACATGGCAGACACCGACTTGGTGCCCGGATGATCCGGGGCCACCCCGGCGCGCACCAGACCCCACGGGGTGGGCAGCCGGTCGAACATCTCCACCTCGACATCGGCCCGGCGAAGCAACTCGTCGGCGGCGTAGCAGGCCGCGGGCCCGGCGCCGACGATCGCCACCCGCAGCGTGCCCAGCTCCTTCGGCGGGCGTGCCGGAGTCACCAGCGGGTCGAAATTCGACTCCAGCGGATGCCGCTGGAAGTAGGCGGCGTTGATATCGCGGAAACGAGCCAGCGACGCCGTCAGATCGTCCTCGGAGAAGATGGCCTCCACCGGGCAGGCATCCACACACGCACCACAGTCGATACAGGTGTCGGGGTCGATGTACAGCTGCTCGGTCGTCGCGAACTCGGGTTGCTCCGGAGTGGGACGAATGCAATCGACCGGGCACTCGGGAACGCAGCTGGCGTCGTTGCAACAACGCTGCGTGATCACGTAGGCCATATCTCGCAGATCCTCGAAACATCATGGGACGTCCCCACCCGGGTTTGGACAGGGCGTGCATCGCACCGGTTGCCGGTCGGCCCCCGCTGTGACACTACCTTCAGTGTGCCTCGAGAGTGAGTTACATCTCTCATCAGGTAGCGATTTAGATAACACCGTTTACTTTCTACGGCGCTACGGTATTGCTCATGGCGCGGACGCTGATCCTGATGCGACACGGTAAATCCGCATATCCGCCGGGTGTCGACGACCACGACCGGCCGCTGGCGCCACGGGGGCGGCGCGAGGCGGCGCTGGCCGGAACCTGGCTGCGCGAGACCCAGCCGGCGATCGACGCGGTGTCCTGTTCGGACGCGGTCCGGACCCGCGAAACGCTGGCCGCGACCGGCGTCGACGCGCCGGTCGTCTACGAGCATTCGATCTACGAGGCCACGCCGCACACCCTGATCGAATTGATCCAGCTGACCGACGACGACGTGCAGACGCTGCTGCTGATCGGCCACTCGCCGGGGATGCCGTGGACGGCGTGGGAGCTGGCGGCCAATCGCGCGTCGCTGCCGGCCGAAGAGCTCAGCCGCAAATTCCCGACCTCCGCACTGGCGGTGCTGGAATTCGACCGGCCGTGGTCGCGCGCGGACCCCGGCACCGGTGAATTGGTCCGGTTCCACGTGCCGCGCTGACGCGCTGTTCGAGAAAAGGCTTGTCAGCGTAGGAATTTGCCGCGCACGACGACGACCGCGCCGAGCAGCACGAGCACCAGCAACGCGACGAACCAGTTCGTCAGCGCCCAGACGACGCCCAGGACGACGATCACCGGGACCGCCGCGACGAGAGCGATGAACGGGCTTTCCTTGACCGTCTCCAGCGCCGACCGCGCCCGGACCCGATCGATTTCCTTGGCCATGTACTCAGGGTAGGTGGTCGGCGCGAGATGCGCCCGAATTGTCCGGCAACCCAGC